>DAIRSW010000073.1:0-14532 GCA_036804205.1 Verrucomicrobiia bacterium
TAACCGCAGAGCATGAAGGAAAAGCTCGCGAAGCGGGTAAACAATCGACATCTCAGTTCACCCAAGAGGTGAAGATCACCCCCTATCCAAATTCGGGCTCTTTTCCTTGTGATTCCAATTACTCACTTTTGAATGGCGGGGCTTAAGGTATGCCGGGGGGTGTGCCGCGCGGGGCACCCAGAACGTTTTTCTCCCGTTTTAGGGCGATGGAGCACTCTCGGTCATTTTAATTAAAGCTTTTTTGCTTGCTGCTGACGATAAAATCACCGATCCAACCATCCTCTGCCAACTCTGATTTCTCTGAGCGGGGAGCATTTTGACTGGCGGTCGCCTAAGTTTTCTCATGGCCCATGGACTCTACCCTTCACCAACCCACGAAGAAGCGCATTTTGTTTATTTGCTCCCAAAACAAGCTGCGTAGCCCTACTGCGGAAGCCATCTTTTCAAGCCATCCTGCCGTAGAGGTGGACTCGGCCGGGCTGAATCATGACGCGGAGGTGCCGCTTTCTGAAGAGCAGGTTCGGTGGGCGGATCTGATCTTGGTGATGGAAACAGCTCATCGGAATCGCCTCAACCGGAAGTTTAAGGCGGCGCTCAAAGGCAAGCGAGTCGCCGTTCTAAATATCCCGGATGATTATGATTATATGGATCCGGCTCTGGTCGCGCTCCTGAAGTCGCGATGTGCCGCGTATATCCCCTGACGTGCCGCGCAGGGGTTTTCCTGCAGATTGCTGATTAGCGAACGAGTCGCGCTCGTATCCTGTCCGCCTCTTCTTTTGGGAACGTGTGCAGCACCGGATCAAGCGTATACGCACCGTGGATGCCCTCCTCCGTTATATACATCCAATCCCCAGTATCCTCCTTCTTCACCGCCAAGGCCTTGGCATCGGACGATTTTATTCGCGGGTATGGTTACGCCACTCCTTACTCGGCGGCTCCGGAAATTTGTGTGGAGATCTTTCCGTCCTCAAACTCTTCCCAGGAGCTTGTGGGAAAGAAGGACCTTTATTTTGCTCAACGAGCTGAAGAGGTCTGGTTTTGTGACGCACTGGGCAATATCGCCTCCTACAACGGTGAGGGATTGGGATTGGTCTCGCAATCAGGCTTGGCGCCCCACTTCCCGACGGCGCTTTGACCTGGTCTTGAATCCCATTGGCATTGCGCTACTGTGCAGCTTGCTCGGGGATTTTTGTTAGGGACGAGATTACGTTTAATCGGCGGGAAAAAGACGGCCGTCGTTTTCGATTGAGGGCAAAAGGCCGTGTCCAAACCATTCGTTCCCGTGTGGTGTGAAAAGCAGGCCACTGCTCAAAACTAAGCGACCCCCATTACTCAGTTCCAACGGCATCTGCACCACTCCTTTGCCATTGGTTGTCTCCCCCTGCGACACAACCCGGTCGGGCGCATTCTCGACGAGCCCCGCTATGAAAACCTCCGCCGCGCTTGCCGTCCCGTAGTCCTGCAAAATGAGAAGGCGCATATCGGGAAAAAGTGGGGCCGTTTGCGTGACGTAAGCACGCTCGCTTTCACGCTCCACGTAACGGGTCAGCAGCGTCCCTGTAGGCAGGAAAAGAGAGGCAAGTTCCAGCGTGCTTTCTAAGTCACCACCAGGCGAAGCACGCAAATCAAGTGTTGCGCTGCTGGGAAGGGGGTTGCGCGAGAGATTGGCTTTAATCGCCTGAACAGTTTCCTCATCAATTCTACGAATCCTGATGATGGGTCCGGTGTGATCTTCTTCAATGAAGACCGGTGGCAGATCTTCAGCCGGCCGTTCAATCGTGTAGGTGGTCGCTCGGCCAAACCCTTTCATCACCCGCAGCACCACAGAGGTACCTGGTTCGCCGCGAATTAAGGCTGAGACCTGCACCAGAGAAAGCCCTTGTATATCCACGCCATCAACCTCCAGGAGCCGATCTCCAGTTTGCAGGCCAGCCTCCTCCGCTGGGGTGCGTGGGTAAGGATAACAAATGAGGTAGCCCTCGGGATCAACCTCAATGGCCATGCCTACTCCAACCCGGTTGCTCTGCCCGCGAGTCTGCATCATGCTCCAGTCATTCGGGGAATTGTAGGCGCTATACCGATCAAGCCATTTACACACCTCGTTAAGAAGTCTGTCTAACACATCATCCGGGTTGCCGGGGTAATGATGCCGAATCAGAGCGGTCATGGCATCCCGCAGCCGCTCACCTGCGCCGGTGCCTGGCGTGCTGATGGGTATTTCTAGCTCCAGTTCTTCAAGCCAAAGCTCGGCCTGGTCTGCGCTGAAACTCAAAATATCTTGGATGGTTTTGGGGTTCATGCCATGCCGAGCCATTAAATTGACCGCTTCCATGAAGAACTCCATCTGCACATCCACCATGGCGGGGTCAAAAGCGGCCGGGCCTACCTGTGTGTTCGCGGGAGTATCGTGCCTGTTTGTAGGAGTAGCAGGTTGGCCGGGAAGCCGAGGGACTTGTGCGGAAATCTCCCCGACCCAAACCAGCGCCAGGCCGACCACTCCGCATGTTAAAAATCTGAGGCGGCGATCTTTCATTGAGTTAAGCCTAGCACACATTCTCTGCAATCTGCGACCAGAGTAGCGTCAGATGCCCTGAAATGTGAACGGTTCGGTCTCTTGAAATAATTCATGCACTTCTCCTGCAAAAATCTCATCACCATCCAGGGTGAGTTTTTTTACAGCGGTTGCAGACTCAAAATCCACCTCGGAAAGATCGACCCATACCACATTGGGGTTTAAAACATTCTCGAAGTAATAACGCAGGTGTTTTTGGTCGGCGACCACTCTCCAGCGGGTGCTCGACAAATGCGGCTGATCTTCCGTCGAAATCCCGTATGGAACCGATACATTGCGGATCACACTGAGAACACTGGCTGCCGCAATGCGAGAATCACTGGTTTGGGGGATGGCCTTAATATAATGGGAAGCCCGCACAAACCGATCCGCAGCCCGGTTTGACCCAGGCAAAAAGATGTTGCCCGGGATGCCCTCCCAATAGCCTTTGATCGCCAACTGCTCCTCAAAGACTGGATCATTGGTCATCACCTGATAGGCCGCATCGTGATAAATAACCAGCTGCTCGTTGATATACTCGAAAATAGCACTATCCCCGGAGGCGTCCGACAGGGAGAGGTGCACGGTGGTGTATTTATCTGTGCCAGGAATAAAATCTGTCACCACCACAAACTCATTTTTGCCGAACGCCTCCACTGCTTCCGCAACCGTGGCGAAGTTGTCGAGAGCATATTGTGCCCAAGCGGCGATGCTGAGTCCTGGCTTGGAGCCATTTTTCTCAAAGGCAGGATATTTGGAATTAACCAACCAAAGCATATTGGCCACCAACCCCTTTTCGTTCATGCCATCAGTGGTAGCGATATCCCAGGAGCTGGTCGCGACACTTCCAAAGCGGGAAGTCCAACTCACCGAGTTGGGGCCCACATTGCCACTGCGCAGCATGCCGCGGGGGAAGAGCCACACGTTGGCCGGGATATCCATAGAAAAATCCATGGTGCGACCGGTGAGGATTGTGTTTTCGGGGCCTTTATAAACCACCCGGGTGCAGGCCAAGATTTGGCTAGGCAAGGGCAGGACAAGAAGCCATCCAAGGCAGAAAACGTGAAGAGAAAACCAGGTTCGAGATTTCATAAAAATGGGGTGTCCAACACTCTGCGTAGCCGGGTCGAGCGCTTACTCATTCGCTCAGAATGCGATCGAGGACTTGAAGCTCTTGCTCATCAAATCCGCTTCCCTCAAGGGCTAAAGCCAATTCTTGAATCTGGTCAGGACGACTCGCGCCGATCAGGGCTGAGACAACGGTGGGGCTGCGTAGGGCCCAGGCGATAGCCATCTGCGCCAAGGTTTGCCCGCGTTCCGCAGCATGCGCATTTAGCTGGGCGATCCGGTTGCGAGTCGCCGGATCAATGCTTTCTCCTTTAAGAAAAACGGAGGATGAAGCCGCGCGGGAGTCATCCGGGATGCCATCCAAGTAACGCGCGCTCAAGAGGCCCTGCGCCAAGGGGCTGAAGGCAATAAGGCCGATGCCAGCTTGAGCGGCAGCGGGTATCAATTCCTCCTCGGCTTTTCGGTCAAACATATTGTAGCGGGGTTGGTGAATAATCGGACGTGCCCAGTTGTTTTTCTCGCAGAGCTCCAGAGCTTGAAGGGTTCGTTCGGCGGAATAGTTGCTGATCCCGACATACAAGGCGCGACCTGATTTTTGGATAAAGTCCAAGGCCGCCAATGTTTCTTCTAGGGGCGTGGTTTCGTCCGGACGATGATGATAAAATATGTCGAGATGATCCAAGTCAAGGCGTTTCAGGCTTTGGTCGCAGGACTCGACCAAATATTTGCGCGACCCGCCGTCGCCGTAAGGACCCGGCCACATACGATAACCGGCTTTGCTGGCCAGGACCAACTCGTGGCGGGGAAACTCCTTAAGAATTCTCCCAACCCGCTCCTCCGCAGCCCCCGGCGGTGGCCCGTAGTTATTTGCTAGATCAAAATGAGTGATCCCACAATCAAAAGCGGCGTGGAGCAGGACAAACGCGTGTTCATGAAAGGCGACCTCATCGGTTAAGCCATGTGAAGCCGAGCCGGCTGCACCAAAATTGTGCCAACAGCCGAGACTGACTGCGGGGAGTTGAAGGCCGGAGTGGCCACAGGATCGAAACCATTGGGGAGATTGTTGATAGCGGTTTTCTGAGAACATGATTTGATATTTTCTCATCCTACGGCGATGAATGGGGTATGCAAGAAACTCTGTCCATTGATACCAACATCCAGAAAGCCGCTCATCAGCTCTCCGAAGAACTCGTGAAGAGTGAGCTTTTTGTGCAAGCAAAACAAGCAGTCGTTGAGTTTATGCAAAATGATGAAGCGGTCGGTCTTTACGAGAACACCCGCCAGTTGAGTCAAGCACTGGTGCAGAAACAACGGGACGGTCTCATTGTGTCAGAAGAAGACCACGCTGAATACGAAGCGGCACGATCTGAGATGATGCTCAACAGCAAGTGCGAAGGGTTTATGGATGCACAGCTTCAGCTGCGTGATCTGGAGAGTTACCTCGGACAATTTATTTCCATGACTCTGCAAAGCGGTGAGGTGCCAAGCCATTCCGAAGTGGAGGCGGCAGTGTTCTCGGATTCGGGTTGCTGCGGAGGCAACGGCGGTGGCAGCTGCGGGTGCGGCTAAAAAATCAGCTCGAGAGCCTCACGCCGACCAGCGCCGGCTTCTTCCTTAATCACTGGTCTTTGCCCAACATATCCTCTTGCCTTTTGCGGCCAGGCCGTGTCAGAATAAAAGAATCCCAATCGATCCTTAATGTCCAGCAATCCCGAAGAAACCACCTCCGAAACACCTGAAGCTAGTGACGAAACTTTGGTGGACACCCCCGTTGAATCAGAGACACCCCTTGACGCAGCAATGGATTCTGCCGATGACGCTCTGTTTGCTGAAGAGGACGCCCCAATGGAACTCCAAACAGACGAGGAACTCGCCGAAGCCGAAGGTCTTACGGAGCCCGCCCCTGACACCCTAAGCTGGAGTGACTCGCGCAATGCGGAAATCCGCGAAGCTGTCCCCTACGGCGACACTATTCTTACTCTCGTCAAACAGCTGCTCAAGCATGCCAACCTAAAAATCGAGCGCTTTCTCGACGTGGGCTGTGGCGATGCCATCCTGCCCGAGATTATTCTTAACGAGTATCCCACCGCGCGTGGAGTGCTCCTTGATGTGGATGAACCGTCGCTGGAAGCCGCGTGGGAACGACTTGGCGACAAAGCGCAAAACCTCGCTTTTGTGGCGCAGGATATAGGAGACACCGAATGGATCGAGTCGGTCCGAAACATCGCGCCTTTTGATCTCATCGTGACGAGTTTTGTTATCAACCAGCAGCCGGATGATCACAAAGCAGCGATTTACGAAGATCTTTTTGACCTTATGGCTCCGGGAGCCTTGTTTTTAAACCTGGATTTCGTGGCCACTGCGGCTCCCTTTGCTCGAAAGCTCTGGGACGAAATGTATATCGAGTCGATCAAAAACTTTCGAAGCAAAAAGAAAGACAAAGACAAGGATAAAACGGCTTTGCCACCGGAACGCGCTTGGAACGAATGGCCTGGACGCACCCTCATGGATCCTTCCCACACCGACATCCAATGCGAGTGGTTGAATGAGATCGGCTTCGTAGGTGTCGACTGCTTCTTCCGTGGGATCGGAATCGCCATTTTTGGCGGCACCAAACCTAAAGTCGTAGCTCCTAAACAGTAAAGCTTGGTGCAGCGACTTTCTCAAATTCGAAGGTCTTCTTAGCCCGTGAGTGTTTGGAAACGCAAAGATCTCATCGCCATTTCCCAACTCGAGAAAGAGGAAATCGAGATCCTGCTTTCCACCACCAAACGCTTTAAACACGCCTCTGAACGCGGCGAAAAAAAGCATGCCGCCCTGCGCGGTCACACCGTCGTCAATCTGTTTATTGAGCCGAGCACCCGGACGCGAATTTCGTTTGAGCTCGCCGCTTCGCGGCTGAGCGCCGATGTAGTTAACATTGGTGCGGACGGCTCTAGCCTGATCAAAGGCGAGACGTTAAAAGATACCGTCCGCAATATCGAAGCGCTCGAGACCGACACCATCGTACTGCGCCATCAAGCAGCCGGGGCGGCACATTTTATCTCTCAGCATCTGCATTGCGGAGTGATTAATGCTGGCGACGGAGCGCACGAGCACCCCACCCAAGCACTGTTAGACGTTTTCACCATCCAAGAGAAACTGAAGCGTCTCGATGGTCTGCACGTGGTGATTATTGGCGACATTCTCTTTAGTCGTGTGGCCAGGTCGTTAATGTGGGCTCTGCTTAAATTGGGTTCACGCATCACTCTGGTCGGGCCAAGCACCTTGGTGCCACGCTCCTTCGAAGCCTTGGGTGTGGCTGTGGAACGTCGCATTGAAGACGCACTGCCCAGCGCCGATGTTGTCAACCTGCTACGGATTCAGCACGAACGGCAACGTCGAGAATACTTTCCTAGCTTAGGAGAATACACCGCTCTCTTTGGGCTCACCAAAAAACGCGCAGAAATGTTGCAGGACCATTGTCTGGTCATGCACCCAGGACCGATCAATCGCGGAGTGGAGATCGACAGTCAAGTGGCCGACTCGCATCACAGTGTGATTCTGGACCAGGTCACCAATGGATTGGCCGTAAGAATGGCGGTTCTTTACTTGTGCGCTGGCGGTCAGCCGGATCGCGTTTCGGAGAATGTGCCACTGATGCGCCGAGGGCACGGAGGAGTTGTGGCATGAATTTGGTTGTTCGGAACGCTCGTGTGATAGATCCGGCTACTGGCCGAGATGAGATTGGCGATCTCTGGGTGATCGATGGCAAATTTTCGGAACCACCCACGGTTCTTCCGGAAGACTTAGCAGAAATCAACGGCAGCGGCCTGGTGGCGGCGCCCGGTTTTATCGATATGCATGTGCATCTGCGCGAGCCCGGTCAAACTGGCAAAGAAACCATCGCCAGCGGAAGTCGCGCTGCTGCTGCGGGCGGATTTACCACGGTGCTCGCGATGCCCAACACCCGTCCGGCGGTTGATTCTGCCGGGACAGCGCGTTGGGTTTTGGAGCAAGCCAAACGCACCGCTTGTATCCGGGTGCTCACCAGTGGTGCGCTGACCATCGCACTCAAAGGAGAGGATCTCGCTCCAATTGGTTCCTTAGCTAATGCCGGGGTCACCGCTCTGACTGATGATGGGTCTTGTGTGCAAAACCATGAGCTGATGCGACGCGCTGTGGAGTATGCGCGCATGTTTCAGTTGCCGGTTCTAGATCACTGCCAAGACGCGTCGCTCACTGTGGGAGCGCAAGTCAATGAAGGCAAGTGGAGCACTCGACTAGGCTTGCCCGGATGGCCGTCCGCTGCAGAAGAGTTGATTGTTTCCCGGAACATCTTGCTGGCTGAGCTGTGCGAGTCGCCCATTCATTGTCAGCACCTTAGCTGTGCGGGGAGCGTGCAGCGATTGCGTGAAGCGCGTTCTCGAGGGGCGCTGGTGACTGGAGAGATTTGTCCGCATCACATTGCTTTGACCGATGATGCGATTCAAAACTTTGATACTAACGCAAAGATGAATCCGCCCTTGCGAACCGAGGCGGATATTGAAGCGCTTTTGGAAGGAATCGCTGATGGCACGGTGAGTATTTTGTGCAGCGACCATGCTCCTCATAGCCAAGCGGAAAAAGAGGTGGAATTCGACCGGGCTCCGTTTGGGATCGTCGGCTTGGAAACTGAAGTGGGACTTTTCCTTGATCTGCTTATTCACAAGCGCAAGGTGATTGATCTACCACGGCTGGTGGCCATGTTTACCATCGAGCCAGCGCGCCTTTTAAACCTTCAGCTTGGTACGTTGACCGTCGGCCAACCGGGTGATGTGACCTTGCTTGATCTCAATCATGAGTGGGTGGTGGATGCCGAGGCCTTCGAGACTAGCGGACGCAACACGCCCTTCCACGGTCGGGAAATGAAAGGGCGGCCGGTGCGCACCATCAAGGCGGGCCGCACCGTTTGGAGCCTGGACGGTGGTATTTGCTTGTAAAAAGCGACCGACCCGACCGCGCGGGTTTATCCTCTCTGAGGTCGGGGCAGGATTGCCGCGCTAAGGACACAAATGAGAGAGATTAAACTACTCCCGAGCGAAACGGAGTGGAGTCGGCCAAAGCCTTGCATGTCTCCCGCAGCGCGTAGCGCATCGAGTTGTGGCCCAAGAACGAAGTGGTTCGTTGCCACAAAGCCGACCGCCAAGAATACTGCAAGCCCAGCGGTCCTTCGACCCCGAATCCGGCCGCTCATGGTGAGTAGTAACACGCCTGCGAGGATTGCCAGTGCGTAGTTGACTCCGTAAAAAATGGGAAAAAGTGCGGTCACCACATCGCCCGCCTCCGCGCGGGGCAGGATCCGGAAGAGTGGCATGGCCACCGCGAACGCAAAATACATCTGCGCACCGGCCCACAGACCGAGTGCGAACCTCCAGACTCCCAAGACTTTCATGCCAGGTTCTTGATTCATGATTGTGCGTTTAGGCCCACTGCTTTGCGGACCCGACCTAAGGTGGCCTGTGCTAACGTTCTGGCACGCTTTGCCCCATGTTGAAGAATGTCTTCCACCTCATCGGGCCGGGTGATCCAGGACTGCTTTTGCTCACGCATTTCTCCAAAATACTCGAGCACAGCGGTGAGAAGCCTCTTTTTAAAATCCCCATACCCAAACCCGCCCTTGAGGTGATCCTGTTCCATCTGTTTGATTTCGTCCGGTTGCGCTACCAGTCGGTAGAGCGGAAGAATAAGAGATTGCTCAATCGGTTTGGGTGCTTCGACCGGAGTGGAATCGGTAACAATACTCATGATCCGCTTTTTGAGGGCTTTGTCGTCGCCACCCAGGTCAATGGTGTTGTTGTAGCTTTTGGACATTTTCCGTCCGTCTACACCCGGCACGGTGGCCACTTCTTCCCGGATGGAGGCCTCGGGCAGGCGCAGTACGTCTTCGCCGTAGGCTTCGTTGACTTTGATGGCAATATCCCGAGCAACTTCAAGATGTTGTTTTTGGTCTTTGCCGACCGGTACAAGATCGCTGTCGTAGATGAGGATGTCGGCTGCCATGAGCACGGGATAGGCAAACAAGCCATGCGAGGCAGCCAGGCCACGTGAGATTTTATCCTTGTAGCTGTGGCAGCGTTCGAGGAGGCCCATGGGGGTAAGGCAGGAGAGAAGCCAGGCAAGTTCCGTAACCTCGGGCACGTCGGATTGACGAAAGAAGACCGATTTCTTGGGATCCAATCCGCAGGCTAAGAAGTCAATGGCCACTTCATTCACAAACTCCCGCAACTTAGCCGGGTCACGCACGGTGGTGAGCGCATGATAGTCGGCGATAAAGTAGAAGGCTTCTCCGCGTTCTTGAAGCTCAATGGCAGGGCGCATCATGCCAAAGTAGTTGCCGAGATGAAGGGCTCCACTTGGTTGAATGCCGGAGAGAATGCGCATGGCCCTAGGCTTTAGCGTCAGGATCGACTGGGTTAGAGGCGTGATCTAGCTTGATATCCGCTTGTATTTCGGCTGCCGCGTCTTGCAGCTCTACAGCGGATGCTACGGCCGGGCTTGGCAGCTCGTCACCCTCTTGGAATTCGTAGTCATCTTCAGTGCTGGCTGCTTGGTCTAGAATAAGATTGTCGTCCTCGTCCGGGTCGACTTCTTCCAGGGGGCTGCCTGGGTATTTTATGTCGAGCTGGGCAACGTACTCCTCCTCCGCCACCACGGAGCCGTCGGGCATCTCATACCTGACTACAGCAAGGTTTTCCACATGCTGAAGCGCTTTTTGTTCAAGGATGCTGCGCTCCAGTGGCTTGAGACCTCCGTTCTCTTCGATCTTTTTGCGAACTTTGGCGAAGGGCTCTTTTTGGTATTCCGCATATTGTCGAATGGAGGCGTCTAACTCGGCGCGGGTCACAGAAAAGCCTTGCTCCTTGGCGATGTGCTGGAGAACAAAGTCGGTCCGCACCCGTTTTTGCGCTGCCTTGGCTGCGGTGCTGACGATTTCTTCTTCTTTTTCTTTGAGGAGATCTTCAGGAACCCCACGTTGGCTGTTGGTCTTGACGATATCATCGACCATGCGACGGGTTTCGAACTGGACTTCGTCCATGGGCAGGTCTGTGTTTACGAGGCCGGCGAGTTGCTCATGGATAAGTTGAGTCTTTTGTTTTCTGCTTTCGCTGAGTCGATTGGCAATCAGGTAACGCTCCGCGCTTTTGCGAAGGTCGTCGACACTTTTAAAACCGGATTCTACGGCGAGCTCATCGGTAAGTTCGGGAAGAACTTTATCTTTGATGCCTTTAAGTGTGGTTTTGTAGTGCAACGTCTGCTCGCGGAGTTGTTCGATGGGAAAATCGGACGGAACGGTGAGATCAAATTCGCGAGTCTCGCCAATTTGCAAGCCCTGAATGGCTTCACCAAAGCCGGGCAGGAAGGCGGTGGTGTTGCAAGGAACCCATAAATCATCCGCCTGAACGATGTTGGGGGGGAGGTCGGGGTAGATGTCGCTCAGAGGGCTGCCATCTTTGGTGCCGAAGAGCTCAAGGACTGCGAAATCACCAATCGCAAGAGGTCGGTCAATGATGTCCTCGTAGCGTGAGTTGCGTTCTTGGAAGCTTTGAACCATCTCCTCAAGCTCTTCGTTGGTGGGTTCGAACGCTGGAATTTTGATCTCGAGCCCTTGGTAAGCGGATGGCTCAATTTTGATTTCGGGCGGGACGCTTACGGTGATAATTGGTCGATAGTCTTCTTTGGGAGTTAGCTCTGCTTCCTCCAAATTGAGGACACGCAGATATTCGACTTGATGCTCAACCCGCGCTTGTCGCACTGCCTCGGAGAGGAGGCGGCGGGCTAATTCCTCTTGAATTTCTTTTTCATACTGGCGTTCGATGATTTTGGCGGGCGCTTTCCCGGGGCGATACCCTGGGATTCGTGCTTGTTTGCCAAAGGCCGCAACCAGGCCTTGGCGTTCTTCTTCCACTTCTAGACTTGGCACATGGACGCGTAAGGCCACCACACAATTTGGGAGTCGTTCAACTTCGATATTCATTAGACAGCCCACATTCATACCCAGGGCATGCCTCCGTGCAACGTAAAGAAAAGCGAGGTGGACCCGCAAAAGGAGTGATTCTTGAAGGACGGTGAAGTAATAGCGATGCGCAAGCCGGGTCCCATGCCTGTTGGGCTTGGTGAAACTGATGAGCATAGGGCTCGCAAAAATCATATTGACATTTCAGATTTTAAAGCGGCTAATAAACCGGGCGTACGACCGGCTTTAAAATCTTTCCAAAAGCCTTTTGTATGCTGTTGTTTAAATAAAATGCTTATGAACTTATCCCGTTTGTTTTTGTGTCTGCTGGCCTGCTCCATGTGCCTCGCAGGTTGTTATGGGCCAATGCCACCATTTCCACCCCAAGGCGGCGGCGGCGGTGGCGGCGGCGGTGGTGGCGGATTTGTCGGTCCCGGCGGTCTCACCGGCGGCGGCTTTCAAGGTGGCCTGCCTCCCAAAAGTCAATGGTCGCCCCAACAAGCCAACGCCTATAGCAGCGCCAGGAAACTGGGAGCTCAAGACGCGCAGTGGGGAGAAACTCCCGACTTCAGCCGTCACAGCGCAGCGTATCACCCGCCGGTTAGACCTTTTGCAAGCGAAGGCTATGGCGTTGGTTACGCACAACACGCCGGAGTCGGCGGCGGCGGTCAGCCGGGCTGGCAAGGCCCAGGCGGCTTAATGCACTAATATTCTGGATGGGGGAAGAGGCTGTCCTCTTGGTTCCTGGTCAGCTAGCTTGCTGAACCAGGAACTACCCCATCTTGCTTGAATCGCATCCCGTTTAGTGGTGGGGTTTTGCTCTCGCTAGCTGAGCGAGATCGTCTGATTAAGAGCCGGGAGTTCGGCTCTGATTTTGTGCTTTTTGAAAAGTGCTTGAGCCAAGGCTTTTCTGGCGCGGTCTTCTCCATGTGTTAAGAAGACCTGCTTTGGCGCCGGGTTGATGGCTTCAAACCAGGCCAGAAGATCGGTTCCGCCTGCATGGGCGCTGAGTCCACCGATGGTGTGAATCTGGGCTTTGACCGCGATTTTTTCGCCGAAAAGATGAATGTCTTTAGCCCCGTCAACAAGACGCCGCCCCAAGGTGCCTGCACTTTGATAGCCAACAAATAATACGTGGGTCTGGGACTTCCAAAGGTTCGCTTTAAAATGGTGAAGAATCCGACCCCCAGTGCACATGCCTGCCCCGGCCATGACCAGCAGCGGTCCTTCCATGGCGTTGATGGCACGAGATTCATCGGCTGACTCCGTGGCGCGAAGGGTTTTAAGATCAGCAGCCATGGGCCGCTCTTTGATGTAAGCAAGCAGCTCATCATCATAAAGCTCGGGATGCCGTCCGTAGATACGAGTGGCTTCAATGGCCATGGGGCTGTCTAAAAATATTGGGAAGGAGGGTACGTTTTCCGTACGAAACATCTGGCTCAACATCAAGGTGAGAAGTTGAGCGCGTCCGACCGCAAAAGTGGGGATTAAGATCTTGCCCTTTTGGGCCACGGCCTTTTTCACAACCGTGCGGAATTCATCGACTGTTTCCTTGATGGGCCGATGGTCCCGGGTGCCGTAGGTGGACTCTAGAAAAACGAGGTCGGCGGCTTTGAAAGGCTCAAAATTCCGGTTGATCGGCGTGTTTCTTGGTCCGAGATCTCCGGAGAAGACAATTTTTTTCTGGGTCTTGCCATCGCGAACAGTGAGTAGGATGGAGCCTGAACCAAGCATGTGACCGGCTTCTGCCCAGGTGGCCTGAATGCCGGGCGCGATTTCGACGGGCTCCTGGTAGGGGGCATTTTGAAATTGGCGGATGACCGCCTCGGCTTCCCCTGTCGTGTAGCGTGGTTGCACCAAGCTTTCTCCGGCTCGCATCCTTCGGATGTTCAGTCGTTCGGTGTCGCTGGCCTCGATGCGGGCGGAGTCACGCAAAATGAGAGCCGCTAGTTCGGCGGTGGCCGGGGTGGCGTGGATCGGACCGTTAAAGCCCGATTTTTTAAGCAGCGGCAAGCGGCCTACGTGATCAAGGTGGGCATGGGTGATCAGGACCGCGTCGAGCTTTTTCTTGGTGCCGAGAGGATTGACGTTAAGCTCGTCGGTATCTGCTCCTCCTTGAAACAGTCCGCAATCGATCATAACGCGGGCTTTTCCCGTTTCGAGAATGTAACACGACCCGGTTACTTCGCCGCCGGCCGCTCCGGCAATGGTCAGTTGAATCATGATGACCTCTACACACGATTGGCATTGCAAACAAGCCGCGGCTCGAGAAGTAACCTGTGAATCCCCGATGTGGCGATTAAGGTATTTGCTCAACTGAGGAGACTAAGCGGTTTAGCGAGGTAGCCAACGGCCAGGATGATGAGAAAAAGCAGGTAGCTTTGTTTGTCTCGAACCGCAAACAACACGGGATCATGGTGAATAGCTTCTCGCCCACCAAGCATCCACAGACTTGGGATCCAGTAAAATAAAACCGCACATACTCCCCAAAGAAAAAGGGGGCGCGCGTAAAGCTCTGTGACCGCAGGGCTGTAAACGTAGAGGCCAAAGACTACGATGGCCATAAGACCGGTGCCGACCCCGAGGGTTCGGACCATTTCGAGACGAAGGTGAGATGCCCGCGTCTAATGCATTTTTTCTCTACTGATGAGGGCGTAGCGCGCGCAGGAGCGCCGTGGTCTTACGGACGGGTGGGGAGAAGCGGCGGGCCACCTTTTCTGGTGGAATTGGAAAACGTTTTTCGGGAGCGCAGATCCAGGCTTTTCTTGCGATCGCCCAGACGTGCAGATCGGGACGACTGTCGCCCACGTAGTCGAAGTGCGGGTAGCGCTCGGCAAGGGCTTGAGCTTTGGACGATCCGGTCAAATTAGTGGATTCGTTGGACCTAAGGGTTCCGCGCGCTCTGCCTCCGCGATACATTGCGACAACGACTTGAACG
>DAIRSW010000074.1:0-14449 GCA_036804205.1 Verrucomicrobiia bacterium
AATTTTTGGAGTTCCCAAAGACACCACTGGCCGGCATTGTCCTCAAATTGCTCCGGGGCCCCGTAGAGCGACCAGTGCATTTCCGCGGGAGCGATGTAAACACCGCGCAAATCTGTATCCGAGGTTTCGGTGTCCAAACCATAAGCTCGGGAACCGATCACACACCGATAGATGACATAGTTTTCCAGGGCGAATGTCTCGGAGGAGGGGTCGTTGGGTAGTCGGTCTTTGAAGTGCTTTAAAATGGTGAACTCCTCTTTCTCAAAAGTGGCTTCAAATCCGTCCGGGAAACGGATCAAGTAGTTTTCTCCTACAATCGCCGGAGTTCGGGTAATAATCCCAACCGCGCCGCGAGGATGAACGAGAGCATGGTGGGCTCCCAAAACCTCCTTGCCCACAACAACCTGTGTTCCAGCTGCAATTGTCTCGAACGGGCAGATCATCCAGCCTCCAGTGCAAAAAGCGCCATTTGTGTCGCGGAGCCCAACTGGGGCTCCACCCTTCCGATTGGTAAAAACTGCACAGCGTAACCGTTGCTGGTCGCGACTCGGTTGGCCCACCGCTCGAATTCTGCTCTAGTCCACTCAAAGCGGTGGTCTTTGTGGCGGAATTTGCCAGCGGGGAGCGTGTCGAACTTCACATTAAATTCGACGTTGGGAGTGGTCACCATGACCGTCTGCGGCTTGGCGAACTCAAAGACGGATTTCTCTAGTGCGGCTAGACGAGGAGGGTCGAGGTGTTCAATCACCTCAACCAATGCAGCAGCATCGAAACCTTGAAGCCGTTCGTCTCGATACATGAGAGAACCATGCAGGAGTTTGATCCGGTTCCTTTGCATCTCGGGCAAACGCTCAATTCTCAGGCGATCGAAGGCCTTTTCCAAAACACGGTGGGACACGTCCATTCCCACAATTTCAGTAAACTGCGTTTCCTGAAGCAAAAGCCGCAAAAGGTTGCCTTCGCCACAGCCAAGATCCAGCACCCGCCGAGCGCCGCAGCCCTTGAGGCTTGCCAGTACCGTGCCCATGCGTTGATCGTTGAGGCTTAGTGTTTCTTCAATAACTTGCTCCTGAGCATTGTGCGCGGATGCCAGTTCGTCCGGATCTTCCGCAGTATCTCCCATCAGTTGCTCCAAAGCCGAAACGGTCAGGCGTTTTTGAAACTTTAGGTAGCGGTTGACGATGTGATCCTTGAGGGGATGCTGTGGCAACCAGCCTTCACCACGCTTAAGCAATTTTTCTACTTCGTCCTGGCCCACCCAATAATGTTTGTCGTTGTCGAGCACAGGGATGAGCACATACAAATGCCGCAGTAAATCTTGAAGGCGGAAACTTCCCCGCAAAGTGACATTGAAGCACTTGCTCGCGCCCCAATCCGGAAAGGCGGGGTCGAGAAGCTGACTTTGGGCGTCAACGACATAGCCTAGGGGTTCAAAAAGCTGTCGAAGAAAATGCTCACCGCCACGACAGGGCAAAGCTGGGAGATGGGCCACAAAGGGGAAGACCGTTTCGACCTGGTCGGGTTTGTCCTTGCAGCGACCGTTCATGGCCGTGCTGAATAAGTCAGCCATAGTCACGCTCAAAAAGGACGAAGCCACGTAGCTACGGTCGTTCACGTATTGATCGAGAGAAAAGCCCTCTCCTGAAGGGCCGCCTTTGCGTCGGACTAAGCCAATCGGGTCGATTTCTAGCAAAACAGCAACCTTGCTGCGCTGCGGCGAGTTTTCGGGGTAAAAAACGTGCGCCTGTCCAAAGGCTTGTGAAAAAGTTTGGAGTTTGTCTGGATGTTTGTGTAGCAGGTAGCTAAGGTCGTTGGCCTGCGGGTGGTCGGTTTCTATAGTTAAGAACACATCCGAATATAGGTCTGGCTCATGCGATACCGAAAGAAAAAAACACGCACAACCAGATTTACAAAAACGGGTTGCGGGTAATCAGGACTCTACATTCTTCAGCCTCCGAGGTTGACAAGCGGTAGGCAAACCGTGTTGCTTTCCTTTGCTCTTAAGCTCTCATAGACCCCCCTCTTGTTGACTCCGTCACGGCGTCCCCGCCGATCAACGTGGATGTACGGAGCAAAAACCTCCACCCTTTTTTGGCCACGATTACCCATCGCCAGGCCTTAAAGATCACGCTCGTGTATGCGGTGGTTGCGGTGCTGTGGATTTACCTGTCTGACCATGCCCTGGCCGCCATTGTCCAAGATCCGCAGCTCGTTCTGCGGTGGAGCGTCCATAAAGGGATCGCTTTTGTTTTGTGCACGGCGTTTCTAATCCAGCTTCTTATCGGGCGAGCTTTCCGCGCAATCGAGTTGAGCGAGGCTTCACTTCGACTGCAAACGGTCCAACTCGAAAGGCTCAACCGGAGTCTGGAATTCCAAGTCGCGGAACAGACTGCGGAGCTCAAAGATGCTTTAAATCACGCGCAATCGGCAGACCGCATGAAATCTTCTTTCCTGGCGACCATGTCGCATGAGCTTCGAACCCCGTTGAACTCGATCATTGGGTTTACCGGTATCCTAGTGAAGGGCTTGGCCGGGGACCTCAATGCGGAGCAGCGTAAACAATTGGAAATGGTGCAAGCAAGTGCTCGCCATCTTCTGAATTTAATTAATGATGTTTTGGATCTCTCAAAAATCGAGGCCGGTCAGCTTCAGATTCATGTGGAGCCGTTTGCCATCGCGGAAAGCATCACCACAGTCGCGGACCTGATGCGTCCCGCCATCGACGGCAAAGGCTTAAACTTCGAAGTCCAGATGGAAAATGACATAGGCAACATGGTGAGCGATCCACGCCGCTTTCAGCAGATTGTGCTCAATCTATTAAGCAATGCGGTCAAATTTACTGATGCTGGCGACGTGATTCTGTCGATCGAGCGGGTCGAAGCTTATCAGCGGCAACCGGATCAGCCCGGCGTCGAGGCGGTGCGGATTCGCATCACCGATACCGGAATTGGCATTCAAGAAAAGGACCTCAAATATCTTTTCCTGCCCTTTTCTCAGATTGACTCGGGATTGACCCGCCAGCACGAAGGCACTGGCCTTGGTTTGGCGATTTGTCGACGACTTACGGACCTGCTGCATGGTGAGGTATTTGCAAAAAGCATACCTGGTGAGGGCAGCACCTTCACAGCCATCTTGCCTCTCGTTATCGCTCCCCTCGAAATCTCATGAATAAACGTGTCCTGCTAATTGAAGACAACGCGCAAAACCGGTATATGGCGACCTTTCTGTTGGAGAAGCACGGCTACGAAGTGCTGAGCGCCCAGGACGGATTAAGCGGGATCGCTCTGGCCGAACACTGTCACCCCGGCCTTATCCTCTTGGACATCCAGCTACCAACCATGCACGGCTACGACGTGGCTGTGGCGCTGAGAAAGTTGGATATACTCAAAGCCGTGCCCATCATCGCGGTGACTTCTTATGCGATGGTCGGTGATGAAGAAAAAGCCTTGAAAGCCGGATGCAATGGCTACATTGAAAAGCCAATTAATCCGGATACTTTCATTGATGAAATGGAATCGTTCAGGCCGCGACCTGATTGAGTAAAAACTATGACACATGCGTTAATCGTCGATGACAAAGAGGAGAACATTTATTATCTGACCGCTTTGCTTCAAGGGAACGGTTTCAGAGTGTCGGCGGCTTGCAACGGTGCTGATGCCCTCGAAAAAGCACGTGAAGATGTTCCCGAATTGGTGATTTCCGATCTGCTTATGCCGGTCATGGATGGCTACACCCTTCTCCTCAATTGGAGAAGCGATGACGTTTTTAAGCTGATCCCTTTCATTGTCTACACGGCGACTTACACTGAGCAGGACGACCGGAAGCTTGCCATGGATATGGGTGCGGACGGCTTTATTCTGAAACCCTGTGAGCCGGACGATTTTATGGACCAGGTGCGAGCCATTCAAGCCCAGACCATCGAATCGACAGCGAGTCCTCGAAACCCAACCGCAGAGCTAAGCCATCTTTATAAGTCCTACAACGAATCGTTAATCCGTAAACTCGAAGAAAGAAATCTGGAACTTGAGGCCGCAAACCGGCGCCTGCACGATGATCTGATTACTCGAAACGAGTTGGAAAAACAACTTCACCGAGCACAACGCCTAGAGTGCATCGGTACTCTGGCCGGTGGGGTTGCTCACGACCTGAATAACTTGCTTTCGCCCATTCTCATGGGAGTCACCTTTGCTCGGCAGTATGATCTGCCCGAACCGGTCCGCTCAGTCTTGCAGACCATTGAAGACAGTGCCGCACGCGGCACTGCCTTGGTGCGGCAGGTTGTATCCTTTGCTCGCGGTGGGGATAACGAGCCGCGTGGGTCGACAGATCTGGCGCCTATTTTGCGGGAGGTCGGTTCGATCGTGGAAAACACCTTTCCGCATGGCATAGACTTCGAGTTAGACTGTCCGAATGGCTTGCCTCGGGTGAATGCGGACGCCACTCAACTGAGTCAGATTTGGCTCAACCTCTGCGTGAACGCACGGGATGCCATGAATGGGACAGGTGTGCTCAGGGTGTCAGTATCCGAGGTGTCGGTCGACCCCGACTCTGCCCGACGCGGCTTTATTCAAGGTCGACCGACTTCCGCCAAGTATCTCTGCGTCGAAGTGTCCGACACGGGTTGCGGAATTCCGCCTGAGCACATGGAGGAGTTGTTTAGTCCTTTCTTCACCACGAAATCGGCCGAACACGGCACTGGTCTGGGCCTTTCCACCGTGGCCGGAATTGTCAAAAGCCATGAAGGCTTCATCGAAGTCGAGAGCGAGCTTGGAAACGGTACCGCGTTTCGTGTTTATCTTCCGTTGGACAAGACTGTCACCCCAGAAAAAGCCGAGCACGAGAACGATCCCCTCAACTCTGCCGCAGAGTATCCAGCGGGGCTTGGTGAAAGCGTTCTAGTAGTTGACGACGAGGCTTCGATTCGAGGCATGACCTGCCAGACGCTCGAGTCGTTCGGATACACCGCATTGTCTGCCGAAGGCGGTCTTGAGGCGCTGGCCCTATTTCGGGCCGACCATTCGAAGGTGGACTTGGTTCTCACGGATCTACAAATGCCGTGCATGGATGGAACAGCACTGATCGAAGCCCTTCAAGCCATTGACCCCAACGTTCGCTGCGTCGTCACCAGTGGTTACTCGCAGGGCCCGGCCCTGGAAAAGCTTGGGGTTAAGCATTTTCTTCAAAAACCATACTCCGCCAAGGATCTGCTAGTCATCTTGCGCGAGGTTTTGTGACTGCTCGGATTGTCTTTTTTGCACTGCACCGTTGCTAAGTTTTCTTCTTGAACGTATTGTGCTTATATGCCTGATCGTAAGGAACGCCCAACTGGTCCCGCTCCATGGACACCGCAGCCCGGTGGTGATGATGGACCTAAAAGTCCTGATGTCAAAAAACCCAATACGAAGGAACTTTTAGAAAAAATGCGTCGGGTTGATCCAGAGCAGTCGAAACGATATCGGCAGCGCACCGGACAATAAGTGTGAAGAATCCTTGGGATCAAACTGCCCGCTTACCCGGTGATTTTGCAGCGGTGCTTGAGCGATGGGGTTTCGGCGCAACGCCAAGCACAAACGCTGGACCAGCTGAAGTTGCAGCGGCTCTTCACACCGAGGCCACCACCACTTTAGCTTTTAAGTTTTCTAAAGGCATCCTTATGGCGGCGGATCGCCGTGCCACCGCAGGAAATCGCATCGTTTATGAGGAAGCAGAAAAAGTTTTGGTTCTTGATCCACATACGGTCATGGCCATTGCAGGAACCCCTGCCACAGCATGGGAAATGGCTCGGAACTTGGAGCACAGTTTTCAGTATTTTCGACGTAGCCAACTTCAAGAATTGAGCCTGGAAGGTAAGGTGCGGGCTTTGTCTCGTTTGCTCCGCGATAATCTGGGTTTGGTTATGCAGGGTATTGGCACCGTGGTGCCGCTTTTGGCCAGCTTTGACCACGGCCACGGGCGCCTATTTTTTTACGATCCTCTCGGTGCACAATTCGAGGTGGCCAGCCACGCCTGCGGTGGCTCAGGCTCGTCTTCGGTACGTGCTCTTTTGCACTATCAAGAGCGGTGGGGTGAAAAACCGCTCGGTCTCCTTATGGAACGCGAGGCCATTCGCCTGGCCATCCGGGCCTTAGAAATTGCCGCGCAAGATGATTCAGCAACCGGCGGCACGAATCTTCAACGGCGAGTTATGCCTTCTTTGATCGTTGTTGATGAGCAAGGCGTTCGACGAATCGAGGCCGAGATGGTGGAAACTTTTTGCCAGGAGGATCTGCAATGATCGAAAATCCCCATCGGTGGATTGAGGCAATCCAAAATCGGCGTGAATATATTGCCGAACAACTTGCTGGGGGACGGCCGGTCGTTGCGCTATCTGTGGAAGACGGCATTCTGGTAGCGGCGATCACCGAGGAGCGTCCGAAAATTTTTGAAATCTATGATCGAATCGCCATGGCGGCCATGGGGCATCCTGCTGATGTGGAACGTTTGCGCGCCCAAGCACTTGAGGTTTGTAGCGCCGAAGGGTTCGCCCGGTCTCCGGACGATGTGAGCTTGCGGCGTTTGCTACATTACTCGTTAAGCCCAATTCTTAAGGCCGGGTTTGAAAACGTTTATGGAGCGCCTCTTTTGCTGCGAGTGTTGTGGGCTGAGGTTGCTCAAGAAAGGACGGAGGATTCTCTTGTAATTCTGGATTACGACGGAGCCATGCCTGAGGAAGGCCTCGTGCACGGGCCTTTTCGAGGTGCGGTATTGTGCAGTACGAATGATCAGGAAAAACGTGCCACCCGCATTTTTCAAGAGCGCCTAGAAAAAGCGGATGAAACAAATTTGAGAGGCGAGCGCGCCATTGATTTTCTGCAAGGCGTCCTGGCAGCCGCGCGCCTGGAGGAGGACGTCCCTGACGCCGAGGATTTCGGGCCGCAAGCCATACAAGCATGGCGCTCCAAATATCCATCTGAAAAGATGGACGTCATTTTATTGCAACGGAAACCTCAAGTCGGCCGAGTGGCCTACCTGCGTCTTCCTGACAGTGCGAATACTTTAAGCCCCCGAAAAAGTTAGCAAGCGCAGGGACTACAACTTCCGCGCCGGTTCATGACTGCGCTGTGTCTGCCAGGCATAAAACGCGATCGCCACAAAACAAATCAAGGGCATGCCAAATGACAATCGCGTGGCGCTGAGAATTCCCCAGCCTTCGCCATCCATGATCAGTCCTTGAAGCGGGGGCATCAAACTGCCTCCTCCGATCGCCATAATCAGTCCGGCTGAACCAAGTTTGGCGTCCTCCCCTAGATTATGCAGCCCCAAACCATAAATGGTCGGGAACATCAACGACATACACGCGGAGGTCGCTACCAAACACCAAAGGCCGGTCATGCCCGGAAGAATCATGGTGCCCAGGATGGTGATTGTGCCCGCAACAGCCAAGACCCCAAGCAACAATGCCGGGGGTATGTACTTTAAAAGAAATGTGCAAACAAACCGGCTTGTCACGAAGATAATCATCGCAATCATGTTATAACCTTGCGCTTCCGCCGGGGTCATACCGAGCTCATGCATTCCGTATTGGATGATAAAGGTCCAGCACATGATCTGTGCGCCCACATAAAAAGCTTGAGCGACCACCGCCCCGCGATATCGCTTGCTGGAGAGCAAGCGTCCGAATGTGCTACCAAAACTCACCTTTTTGCTTGAATCGCTCGTGTCTGGCAGGCGGGTGAAAGCAAAAATAATCATCACCCCAAACACTACAGCTCCCAAAATGAGGTAGGGAGTGGCGATAATGCTCAGATCTGATTCTTGGAGTCGGGCAAAGGCTTCGGGATCCGACGCCAACAAACTTGTCCGCGCCGCTTCGTCGGCTGGGTCAATTCGTTGGAGAATAAATTCACGTGCGATGAGCATTCCGGTCAACGAGCCCATAGGGTTAAAGGCTTGTGCAAAATTGAGCCTTTGCGTCGCAGTGCGGGGGTCGCCCATGGAAAGAACATATGGATTCGAGGTAGTCTCAAGAAAAGACAGCCCGCAGGTCATTACAAAATAAGCCATCAAAAACACACCAAAAGAGCTGCTGGCGCTGGCCGGAACAAAAAGGAAGCAGCCCAATGAGTAGAGTAACAGTCCGGTGATCACCCCGCTTTTGTAAGCGAAGCGCGAAATAAATAAAGCGGCGGGCAACGCCATCACGCAGTAGCCGCCGTAAAATGCCGCTTGCACAAGCGAACTTTCAAAGTTCGAGATGAGCAAGATGGATTTAAACGCCGCCACCATGGGATTGGTGATGTCGTTAGCAAAGCCCCACATGGCAAAAAGGCTGGTTACCATGATGAAAGGTAGGACCAGACCCGCAGGGAGGAGGCGAGCTGGTTCGGGGTTGCCGGGTATTGAGCTGGTGTTCTGGGGCATAAATGATGCAGGCAATAACCGCAAAAACTGTCAAGATTCAACCGCGTAAATGATCAACTCCGGGTTCTTGCTTCTCGCGGGTTGTCACCCCGTTATCTTCTGCTAGACTCCAACTCATGGCTCTCACACCTTCAAACATGTTGCCTCTAGGTTCTGTCGCACCCGATTTTTCCTTGCCCACGCCGAATGGCAAAACGGTATCGCTTTCAGACTTTGCCGATGCACCTGTCCTGGTCGTGGCGTTCATCTGCAATCATTGTCCTTACGTAAAACATGTGCGAGCCGAGTTGGCGCGGCTTGGCAAAGAACTAGCCGGAAAAGGTGGTGCCATGGTGGCTATCAATTCGAACGACGCAAAGAATTATCCGGATGATTCCCCAGAAAAAATGGCCGAAGAAATCGCTACTCACGGCTACGTGTTTCCCTATCTTTTTGATGAAACTCAAAGTGTCGCCAAAGCCTATCAGGCCGCGTGCACGCCGGATTTTTATGTGTTCGATGGAGATCGCAAACTGGCGTATCGAGGGCAACTCGATAGCAGCCGTCCGGGGAATGACGTGCCGGTGACCGGTGAAGATTTGCGGTCCGCGATTTTGGCCGTTCTAGAAGGACAACCCGTCTACGCCGATCAAAAACCAAGCATCGGCTGCAACATCAAATGGAAAGCCGGGCTCGAATAGGCAATCCCGAGCGAGTTCGGATTAAAATTTGTGGGCTTCGCAATTTTCACGATGCCCAAGCGGCCTGGGAGGCCGGAGCTGACGTCCTTGGCTTCAACGGTTACGTCCAATCTTCCCGCTACCTCGACCTGAATCAAGCCAAGTCCTGGTTGCAAGATGTTCCGCCCTGGATTGGTCGCTGGGCCGTTTTGGTGAACCCGACGGAGGAAGTGTGTCATCAACTGTGGGAGTCAGGCTGCTTCGAGGCCCTACAACTGCACGGCGATGAATCCCCGGCTTTCTGTGATCGATTGAAAGACGCGGGCATTCGGGTGGTCAAGGCCCTGCGACCCCGGTCAGTCGAGGAGTTTCAAATGATCGGCCAGCAGTGGGGACCAGACGTTTTGGTTGATGCATCGGTTCCCGGAGTTTATGGGGGCAGCGGACACACTGCGGATTGGAACGCCGTAAAAAACCTAGTCGCCGCACAGCCGAAACTGCGGGTCATCTTAGCCGGCGGCCTCACTTCTGAGAACGTAGGCGAGGCCATTGACTTGGTGCGGCCTTTTGCGGTGGACGTGGCCGGAGGGGTTGAGTCTGAGCCGGGTTGTAAGGACGCCGCCAAAATGCACGCATTTGTTGCCGCGGTGCGACACAACGCACGTTGATTCAGTTAGACAATGAAAGGTCCGGAAGTCGCCAGGTCCACACGGTTTGATGTGATTCGTTACGCCCAAGTCTGGGAGGATCCGCGGGTTTTGCTGGCACAAGAGGTTCCGACCGGCGATGCTCTTAGCATTGCTTCCGCTGGCGATAATGCTTTAAGTCTTTTAGCTACCGGAGTCCATCATGTTTATGCTGTCGACTTGAATCCCACGCAGTTGCATTGTCTAGCCCTACGCGTTGGTGGCATCAGAACTTTGACTCGCGAGCAACTCATGGCTTTTCTTGGGTTAACCGACATGGATCCGTCCGAACGGTGGGCAATGTGGAAACAGAAGGTGTCGGTCGCCGTATCCGAGGAGGCTCGAGAGTTTTGGAACACCAACCGGGCGATGATCAAGGCCGGAGCTGGGACGGTCGGAAAGTTCGAACGCTATTTAGCAAAATTTCGTCATACCATCCTGCCCTTGGTGCACGGACGAAAGCGTATCTCGCAACTTTTACGACAAGAGCAATCGAGGGAAGAAAGGTTGAATTTCTACCATCACCATTGGAACTCCTGGCGGTGGCGTTGCATGCTGAGATTCTTCTTTTCGCGACAAGTCATGGGTGCCTTGGGCCGCTCGCCCGCATTCTTTCGTTACGTTGAAGGCAGCGTTTCAGCCCACGTCGCCGGACGGGTGGCCCATGCCCTGGTGGAGCAGGATCCGGGTCCTTATCTGGAATGGATCTTGACCGGGCGATATGAGCGGACCTGCCCGACCTGGCTTGAGCCGGAGGTTTACGCGAAGCTTTCCTGCCGGCTTGAGAATTTGAGCTGGCACCTGGCTAGCCTAGGTGAAGTCGAAGAATTTATTCCTGAGAAAAGTTTGAGCCTTCTGAACCTCAGTGATGTTTTCGAATACATGTCCGAGGCCGAAACCGAAGCCTTAATGCGCCGTTTATTGCCGCTTTGCAAACCCGGGGCACGCTGGGTTTACTGGAATATGATGGCGCCTCGCTCGCGACCACAAACCTTGGCCGACCGGCTGAAGCCGCTGAGTGAGATGTCGGAAGAATGGCATCAACGTGATCGTGCCTTTTTTTATCGACGCTTGGTTATTGAGGAAGTGCAGGAATGAACTGGCTTGGTGTGACGCTTGTTTTGGCCGGTTTAGTCCTAGCCATTGGAGTGTTGAGTAGGATCGGCCGAACTTGGCCGCCAGAACTAACTCGCAAAACCGTGCACCTTCTTATGGGTATGGTGTGCCTTAGCTTTCCATGGGTGTTCACCCAGCCGGGTGAGGTATGGCTCATCGCTGCTTTGGCCGTGTTGGGTCTCCGGGTCATGCAGCGAGTGAAAATGACCGGTGCCTTGCATGCCGTGGAACGACGCTCTGCTGGCGAGGTTTGGTTTCCCATGGGTGTCGCGGTGGTGTTTCATCTCACTCACCTACAGCCCTTGTTTTATGTCATCCCGATTCTGCTGCTGACCTTTGCCGACACCGCCGGGGCTTTGATCGGACAACGTTATGGATTGACCGCTTATCAAACCGATGAAGGGACCAAGTCCGCCGAAGGATCTTTGGCGTTTTTTCTGACCAGCTTTTTGGTGGTGCATGTGGGTTTGCTGTTGTTTAGCGATCTGGGGCGGCTGGAATCTCTGCTGATCGCTGGGGTCCTGGCCTTGCTCTTGATGCTCGCCGAGGCGGTGGCTTGGCGTGGGCTTGATAATTTGTTGATCCCGGTAGCGGCCTACGTGCTCCTGGTGGAGTTGCAAAATGCCAGTGCTCTCGAGCTGTGGGGACGTCTTGCTGTGGTGGTTTCCCTGGCGCTTCTTGGTTTAGTCTGGGGTCCGCGCACCACCTTAATCACCAGTGCGGTGTTAGCCGGAGCTTTGTTCTCGTTCTTTTTCTGGCTGGTAGGCGGCTGGCGCTTGCTAATGGCCCCGGTGCTCTTGTTCTTTGTTTATGGACCGGCCGGCCGTTTAGTTGGGGTAACATTAGAAAAACGGGATACCCAAGCGGTCATCCGGGTTTTCGCAGGTCCGCTGGTTCTCTTAAGCCTGTGGGCTTTATCCAACGGCGAGAAGCCCCTGTGGTTTTATGCCATATGGACCTGTTTTGCTGCGCACTTGATGAATGTTTGCATGTCGCACCGGGCCGCCACCTTGCAGTCGCAGGCTCGTCGTTTGCCAATCGGACCGCCGTTGTTGGTTGGGATGACCGCTGGTATTGGGTGTTTTTTGCTGCCCGGTTGGCTTTTGGCAGAGGACCTTTCATGGCAGCTTCTGCTTGTAGCCACTGGAGCCATGGTACTCAGCGGCTTAATCTTTATGTATCCCCGCCTATGGCCAGAAAGGCTTTGGCTGCGAGAAGCCATCCTTGCCCCCGCAGTGGTGTTGATCTTGTTCTCACCATGGTGGCTGTGAACAAGCCTAATTGGTCGTCGCAAGGAGAAGACATGTATCGCAAAAGCGAAGATTTTTCGGTGAAGGTGTTGCGTTGATTTGCGGGAGGGACTTCCGAAGGCCTGAAGAGGATCGTGGGTGGACCGAAATTCGTTCCGAATTCCGCACCTCCCTTGGGTGTTTGAGGGCCATGCGAACCTCTCCTTCCTGGGTAGCGGGTGTCGCTAAAGCTGCCACCAAGGGATTGCGGTGACGTTTTCTGCGAGCTTCGCTGGACGCGGACAACGACAGACGACGAACCCTTCTGAAGCTTGCTTTGGGCGCTCAGCCAAAAACGTGAGGACATGGCGGGCATCTTTCGGATCTGGATTTTCTGTCCATTTCACCTCGATAGGTGTCAAACGACCATCGAAGTCCAGAATGTAATCGATTTCCATGCCGTCTCGCGTGCGCAGGTAAGAGAGCGAGCCCCTTCCGGCGTAGCCGATGCGGCGAGATAATTCCAAGCCAACCCACTGCTCAAAACACCTGCCCGCATCAGCGAGCACAGTATCGATCCCCGGTCGCAAACCGGCCGCTGCATGGCGTACGCCCATGTCAAAGAAGCAGAACCGGGCATGCCCCAGCAAATTTCTCCTCGAACTTTGAGTGAAGGCCGGAATACGAAATCCCACAAACATGTCTTCCAGCAACTGATAATGCGATTTCACAGTTGGCTGACTGAGCCCAGTTTCACGAGCGATTCTAGCATAGTTCAGGGATTGCCCCGACTCCATGGCCGCCAATTTGAGGAAATTCAGAAAGGCCCCCCAGTCCTTGACATACCCTTCGCGGCGGATCTCCTCCTCAAGGTAAATCGTGGCATAAGACCGCAGCAAGGATTCTCTGACCTCCTCAGGTGCTCGCAGGATCCCCGGTAGATCGCCAAAAGCCAAGCGTTCGAGGAGATCGTCCTTTGGGGCAAGAGAAGGTGTGAAAGCGGGGAGCAAATTTAACCTAGGTTGGATTCCGCTCTGGCCGGGCCGCTCGCACAGCATCAGCGGGTAGAGACGATGCAGCAGGCTGCGCCCAGGCAAAAGATTGGCACCCGACTCGCGGAGTCTACGCGCTGAACTGCCACACAAGATAAACAGAAATCGCTCGGGTTCCGCATCAAAAAGCACCTGAATAGAATCAAAAACCGATGGCACCAATTGTGCCTCGTCGACGAAAACCAAGGCTCTTCGCCCGGATACCACGAGAGCTTCGCATTCCCTACGAAAGACGCCGGGGTGCGCCAAAAGTCGACCGCGCTCCTCGGGATCGGCCAAATTGTAGCTTAAATCTGGCTCAAGCAGACCAAGCAATAGCGTGGTTTTACCTGTTTGCCTGGCCCCGAAAAGAATGTGGACGTAGCGGTACTTAAGAACGCGTCGGAGTTCCTCTGTGATAAACCGCCGAATTTCCATTACACTGCTTTAGTAAAACGCTACAAAACTAAAGTCAAGCTCTCAAAAAGCGGGGACCGAGTCAAGCCTACATTGAGCCGCGCAACAAACAATTTGCTCTTGTTCAAAATCTGCGGCACGAATAGTCGTGGCTTTAGGAAAACAGCTCCCGATCCGGTTGGAGTTAGACGTTGAGCGGCGGCTTGAAAAGGTAGCGGCGGAGTCTGGCACGACGAAAAGCGCCCTGATCCGTTTCCTCGCTAAGACCTTCGTGGATCAAGTGGAGAGAAATGGCCAGGTCATACTGCCAATCGACTGGGCCGTCTTGTTGCCTGCTGCTGATGGTCGTTCATCAAAGGCGGCAGCAACAGCAGGTGAGGGTGAGAAATTAAAATCAAAAAAACTATCTGCCGAGCGCAAACAACCATGACTTACTATATCTATGGCTCCGAGTCACCGACTGGTCCATATTACCCGGCTGATCTGCTACCAATGCTCCGCAGTGGCTCTCTACTCCCGAGCGATCTTGTGAGCACAAATTGTGTTGACTGGGTTCCAGTGGACCAGGTGCCGGCCATCTCAGAGGTGCTGCATCGATCGTCCGCGCAGCGTGACGCTCAGCTGCAAAAGGTGATAGCGCCAAAGCTAGGCAATATTGGTTGGAGGGTGCTTGCCGTATTGGCCCCTTTAATCGCAGTGATTCCCGCGTTGCTATGGCTGGGCACGGAACAGCATGGCCGGGGGATCGCTCTGCTACGCTGGTGCGGAGTTGGGCTCGTGGTCAATATTGTGGCTTTTCAACTACTGCGATAGGATGATCCAGAGGCCTTTCGAAGCAGGCTTCTGCGCCGACTTTCTCGGCCAGGTGAAGGCAACCCATCCGGGATCGTCCTTTGCCAACATCCGCGATG
>DAIRSW010000075.1:0-14308 GCA_036804205.1 Verrucomicrobiia bacterium
CGTCACCGCAGAGATGATCCTCGGCCATCTTTTGGCAAATGCCGACACAGCGAAGTCCATCGTGCTGAAAGCGCTTCCAACAATTCCACTGCAAGCCGAGTGGCTCGAGCATCGTGCGTTGGCACTTTCGATCATCACCCAAAGAGCGCTTTGGCCTAAGGCAACCACAGAAAAACTGCATCCCATTCTGCACAAATACCTCTGATTTACCGAGCATATTGCTCCGCCAATAAGTAGCCCAAAACTCGGTGAATAAGTTCGAACAACCACGAATAAAATCGCACCATATTGAAAAGCGCTTACTTATTGGAGGATCATCACCCAACTGTTCACCACCCAAAATCGCTGTGGAACACCCGTCCATTCTATGTGGAGCACAGAAACGATTGGTTATTCACACACTTAAGATGAAGAGAATAGAGCTTTCAAAAAATAGATCTTATATCTTCCTTGGTGAATTTCTTGCGAAACCGACAGGGCTGGTCGCTCTGCGTGTGGATTTCGCGAACCTCACGCTCCAGATTTCTCGTGTCCCTTTCTGCTTGCTCTCACAGCCCTTCTAGCGCGATACTCAAACTTACATGGAATTAATGCGACTCGGACTAGCTGGCTTTGGAACTGTCGGGAAAAGTGTGTATACGCACCTTCGCAGAAACGAGCGCCTTCTTCAGCAACGACTCGGCATTAGCCCGACAATATCCAAGATTGCGGTGCGCGATCTGAGCAAAGACCGGGGCATCAATATCCCTCCAGAACTTTTGACCAACCAATGGGAAACTCTTCCCACCAACCCGGACATCGATTTAGTGATTGAGCTCATGGGCGGTATGGACCAAGCCCGGTCGCTCGTGGAAAAAACCTTGCGTGCTGGTAAACCGGTCATCACCGCCAACAAAGCCCTCTTGGCCGAGCAAGGTGCTGAGCTATTTGCCCTGGCCGAGCAGCAGGAACAACCCATTTTCTTTGAGGCTGCCGCCGCTGGCGGTATACCCATCATCAAGACCGTCCGGGAGGCCTTGGTGGGAAATCACCTGCTTTCCATGTATGGAATCATCAACGGCACATCCAACTACATTCTTAGCCGTATGGCGGAGGAAGGCTTAAGTTTTGAAGCGGTCTTAGCCGATGCTCAAGCTTTGGGTTATGCCGAGGCCGATCCCACCTTAGACATCAACGGATGGGATGCCGCGCACAAAGCGATACTGCTTGCCACGCTTGCCTATGGGTTTTGGGTTTCGCATAGAGAGATTTATGTCGACGGCATCCAAGGCATTACCGCATCCGACGTGCAATTTGCCGCGCTCTTGGGTTACACAATTAAATTATTAGCGGTCATTAAATCCGATTGTGGCGGTGCGGTCGAAGTCCGTGTGCATCCCACTCTCATTCCGGATGGTCATGTGCTCGCTTCGGTATCTGGGGTTTTTAATGCGGTAGCAGTGCAAGGCGATGTTCTGGGAGAATCCCTGTTCTATGGCCGAGGAGCTGGAGGTGATGCCACCTCCAGCGCCGTGCTAAGCGATGTGGGCGACGCAGTGAATTTCCTCCGGTGTGGCCATGCACCGCGCTGGTTTCGTTCAGAAGGATTGTATGGCTCCTTGAAACCTATCGGCGAAGTTCGGTCCGCCTTCTATCTGAGGCTCGAAGTGGAAGATAAACCCGGCGTGCTCGCTCAAGTGGCACAAATCTTAGGCTCCATGAGCATTGGCATCTCCTCGGTCATTCAACCGGAACTACCAGGATCACCGGCACTACCCCTGGTGCTTATGTTACACGACGCCAAATTCTCGGCCCTCCAAGAAGCCATTCAACAAATGTCCTTACTCGACTGCGTAAGAGGAGAACCCAAATTTCTGTGGGTCGAACACCTCCCTGTTAACTCATGAATATAACGCAAGACCGTCCGGGTGTTATTGAACGATACCGTGCTTACCTTCCGGTAAATGAAAATACCCCTGTTGTTAGTTTGTCCGAGGGATCCACCCCTCTGATTTTCAGTCCGAGACTAAGTGAAAAGCTAAACTCTCAAGTCTGGCTTAAGTACGAGGGACTTAATCCAACGGCATCATTTAAAGATCGCGGCATGACCGTGGCCGTTTCCAAAGCTAAAGAAGAAGGTGCAGAAGTTGTTATCTGTGCTTCAACCGGAAACACTTCAGCTTCCGCCGCAGCTTATGCGGCCAGAGCAGGTGTACAATGTGCGGTCCTCTTACCGGCCGGAAAAATTGCCCGTGGCAAACTTATGCAAGCCTATGCGTATGGGGCGCGAGTAATTGGCATAGCTGGTAACTTTGACGCAGCCTTAGACATGGTGCGCACCTTAGGGGAGCACGAAAAAATAAAAATTGTTAACTCGGTTAACCCAGTACGACTGCAAGGTCAGAAAACTGCGGCATTCGAGGTCATAGATGCTTTGGGCGATGCGCCAGACCTCCACGTGCTTCCGGTTGGTAATGCTGGTAATATTACCGCATACTGGATGGGTTACGAAGAGTTCTATAAACTCGGCAGATCAAGCAAGCTTCCTCCAATGCTAGGCTTTCAGGCGGCCGGAGCTGCACCACTTTATTATCAGCAAATTGTGGCCGAGCCAGACACCTGCGCGACTGCCATTCGAATTGGCAACCCGGCAAGTTGGGATGGAGCAATGCGAGCCACCGGCGATTCTCAAGGACTCTTCGACATCGTCACTGACGAAGAAATCCTAGCTGCCCAACGTTGGTTAGCGTCCGCCGAAGGCATTTACGTCGAACCGGCGAGTGCTGCACCAGTGGCCGGACTCTTAAAGTGCTGCAGCGAGAAGTCCTGTGAAATGTGCCCGACCAAAAAACTACCGCCTGGGTCTAAGGTCGTAGTTACCTTGACTGGCCATGGTTTAAAAGATCCAGAGTCGGCTCAAGCCATGCTACCGGAACAGATGGAAACCGTCGCCCCAGATCCCGGAGCACTTCTCAAACTTCTGCAAGTCTAGGTCCAGATCCGGCTTGTCTTGCATATTGGAGACGCTTTCTGGTTCTTCACTGACTTCAGTGGGAGGTTGTCCCGCAGAGACTCAGAGACCTTTTTGTAATTTCATTCAGAGTTCCTCCGAGGTCCCTGCGTCTCCGCAGGCGATCCTTTGTCGCTCCTCATTCAACCCAAGATCTCAAAAACCCCAAGAACCTTGAAATTGCGGTGGTTGCTCAATCGACGAGGATCCCACGGGCCACCGGGCTTGCCCCGGTGGTGATCACCATTGACCTCCAGATTCTCTTTCTCGAAAAGCACTCCATCAGCCGGGCTTGCCCCGGTGGGGAAATGATTGAAACCGACACCTGCCGCTCCAAACCTCGCGTGCTCCAGTCACCGTCCAGCCGTCCTCACTCCAAGATTTCGAACACCCCAAGAACCTTGAAATCTTCAGGGTTGAAGGTGATCATTTCCCTGACTCCAGCAGTATGCCATGTCGCTGCGATCAGAGTATCGATCAGGCGCTTTCGCCCGAGCTTGTATGCGCCCAGCCATGTCAGCCATTGCATGTGAGCTGCCGCATCCAAGGCCAGCAGCTTCACTTCCCGCGTGCGGCTCCAAAACCTCGCCCAGTGCAGCGCCTCTCCCATCGTCAACGGTTTCTCGAAGCGTTTCGGATCGGTCACGACGTGGACAAACTCGGACAGAATCACTGATGTGACAGCGAAATGCCGACCTTCGGCAGTCAGCCCGGCAAGCCGTTGCGTCACCCATTCATGCTTCGGGTGCTCCGGAATCACCCGCGCGACGAGCACGTTCGTGTCAAGACCGATCATGAGTCCCGATCCATCATGGCTTCATCCCGCGGGTTCAGTTCCTGCTCGGAGACCAGCACTCTGCCAACACTACGTACCGAGGGAGGCTGAAGCAGGCTAGGCCTTTCATCTCCACCCGCAAGCATGGCAGACTCCAGGTAATGAATCGCCTCTTGATTCAGTGATCGTTTGTGACGCCGCGCACTCTCTTTCAACGAACGATGTAATTCAGTCGGCACGTTTTTAAGGGTAATCGTTGCTCCAGCCATAAAGACACCATAACGGATGCGTTATGGATGTCAACTTGACGCAATCCATTCCTAACCCCAGATCCCGGAGCACTCCTCAAACTCCTACAAGTCTAATTCCAGACCCGACTTGGAGTGTATATTGGAGACGCGTTCTGGTGCTTCACTGACTTCAGTGGGTGGTTGTCCCGCAGAGACGCAGAGCCCTTTTTGTAATTTCATTCAGAGTTCCTCCGAGGTCCCTGCGTCTGCGTGGGCGATCCTTTGTCGCTCAACCTTGAGCCCAAGTTCGGACAGTTCGCGCGCCAGACTACCCTCATATGCCGAATCGAGGAGTCCAGACCCAAGCTCTTGATGGACGTTGGGTGCCGCTTGAAGCGTCTGTGCCCCAATGTCATTCTCTTTCATCGCAGAGGTATTCTCCGCGCACCAGCGTCTCGGCGCGAGTCGGTTTTACTCACATTCATCCACGGGGAATAGCGAGGAGCCCGCTTTCTCATCGAGGGAAGCCCGAGGGAACAATAAATGGTGACTGTGAACTGCACATGCCTGGAGCAAAAAAGATGAGGAAGATACTGATCACCACCAAGGCCATAAAAATCTGAAACCAGACGTAAAGATTAGCCGCCTTACCGAGAGAGTTTTCGCCGTCATCATCAAATTGCACTCGTCGCCGGGTTATCCGTGGCCTCGAAGAATCGTTGTCTCCCCGTTCACCATTCAAAACTCTCTTCTTAGCTTGCTCGAACTCGGCCGGGCTCAGAATTCCCCGATCTCTGAGATCAGCAAGTTTTACGATTTCGTCGGAGATACTCATAGGTGCAGTCCAAAGGGGTGATGCTTCTTCATATGGCATACAAATGAGAACGCCACATTTAATTTTTGGCTCGCGCCCCTTAAAAAGGTCTATGGTTGGGGCGTGGAAAAGCATTTGGCTTTTAAGGTACTCGTCCCTAGGCTTCGATAGCGACTTGGACTCCCACAGAGGCCCGTGATATCTCAACCGAATCAACAAGCAGGGATCATAGTTCAAGCGTCCCCAAGAAATCTTCACCCTTTAGAGCCATGGCATGGCCCCACCCGCAAAATCCCTTCGATTGGCTGAGCCAATACTGGAATATACTCTGCGGCAGACGCGTGGACATGAAGGAAGATGCTTGGCTCCTGGGTCCGATTGGGGCCATTGGAGAAAGGGCTGAAACCTTCATTGACAGGATTGCTCAGGCGGAAGGGCTTGCTACCAATCCTGCCGGTCTTGGTCTGGTGGACGATCTTAATACCTTCGATGTTTCTGTAAAGCCCAGCATCAAAAGCTTTTACGAGCGAACCAGTGAGTTTACCATTGACGCTTGGACTCGATGGAACCCGATCTTCGGGACTTTCGGCTACCTGATTAACCGACTCTATAGTCGCCGTATCCAACAGCTGAACCTACCGCTCGACTCTCTCGACACCGCAGGCGGGATAAGCAGTGAAATCATTTGGTTGACCAACGCAGACAATCAGCCTATTTATAGAATATGGCATCGTCGTCTTAGACAATCGGGGGAAGTTATCTTTTATGGAATCTACACCGATTGCCTTCTACCATCGGGACGAACCTGCATCAAAGCAATCTTTCCATTGCCACGAGGGAGTGCCACGGTAATTTTTAGCATGAGTGCTGACCCGGCTGGAAACCTTGAACTTCTATCATCTGGAAAAACTTATGGCGACCCGGGCTTTTACTTGATAGTGGAAGATCAACGCGGAGCCTTATGGAAGCATTATTTAAAGTCTTTTCACGAGAGGCTTTACCTTTTCGAAGACCCGGATGGCATAGTCAGGGCGGATCACACGATGAGTCTAGGACGAAACCAGGTTTATGGCCTACACTATAAGCTCACACACAGACGCGGTGGAGACCAAAACGTAAACCCGAGGAGCTAAGCATGGCGATATTTACTTTTCATGGTGCGAAATCTGGTTTTGGTAACACGCTGAAAAGCCTGTACTTTCCTCCGACCAAAAAGCGTTCGCCCGGCCTACTTCACGCCGAGTGCATGACCCGCATGACTCTCGGCGCTCCCATCTTTTCAACAGAGCGAATGCAGCTTAGTCAGTTGGTTATGTTTGCAGCTTGGGAGAATCACGAAGCCATTGATCGGTATCTTGAGTCCACCCAGCTTGGGCAGATTTTCTCTAAGGGCTGGCATGTCAGAATGACATTCCTGCGTCGCTGGGGTCACGTCGACCAATTCGCTTGGCTTCCTGAGAGCGTAGGCGAACTCAATCTGGATGCCCCAGTGGTTGCGGTCACTCTGGCCCGGATGAGGCTCACTGAGGTCCCGCGCTTCATTCGTTGGGGGAGACCGGTGGAGGAGCAAGTGCGAGACGACCCTGGAACAAGCTTAGCGATAGCTTCTATGAGAATGCCACGCACCGTCTCGACGTTCACGGTTTGGAGGTCGGCGAAGCAGATGCTTAGCATGGTCCACGGTCACAGCAGCGTTTCTCGCTCTCATCGACATGCCGCCGCGATGACCGAGCGAGAGCGAAAAGATTTTCACTTTCAATTTACGACTCTCCGCTTTAAGCCATTGCAAGAGTACGGAAACTGGAATGGTCGAACAAACATTGTCCCTGGTTAAGAATGTCAGTCATCCGCGTCACCATCAAGAAAGGAATGCTCTCCGAAAAGATGTCGATTCGTTTGGGGGCACTGGTGTTTGGAGGGGTCAGTTTCCTGGCCACCTTGCCGCTGGCATTTGTTGCTGGTTTTATTGTTAACAGTGTTCACTGGGGCAACATCGGTCATTGCATCGTGATAGGCGGCACTTGGTTGGCCTTCGCGTTTTCAATCCTTTCGGTGATATTATGCTTTACCACGCCGACAATCAAAACATACGCCCTTAATATATGCTCCTTTGCAGTCACCGGCGTTGTTTGGTTTTTGTGGTTCACACCGCTCACGAGAAATCTGCTCCATTGAGGGCACCCAACTTCCCGACGTTTTGGCATGAGCCCGTAAGAAAAGCGTCTTGCCATTCTCATGAAAGTTCAATTGATTTGGTTTCCGGCGCTGTTGAGGGGAGCCGTTGCTCCTCCTTAGGCGTTGCCTTATAGTAGCATCAACTCCAGGCTCGCCCCTTATGATAAAAATCTATCGCACTACCGTGTTGTTCTTCGCTCTTCTCCCCGGCATCTCTAGCGCGGAGAATCTAGCCTCAAGGAGCCCTGCTGATGCGTTGGCTTTCGAGATCGCCCAAGCGCATGGCTGGGACAACTGGGCAGAGGTTTCAGCCATCGAATTTCAGTTCAACGTAGATCTGGGAGAGCAGAAAGTGTCTAGGCGCTGGTCTTGGGACGTGACCGCTCAGGAGGTCACCGCCCTCCCTGAAAATGTGACTCTATCCGTGAAGAATCCGGCTGAAGAGCATGAAGATTGGCATTCCAAATTTATCAACGATTCCTATTGGCTTGTTTTTCCATTTCACCTCATTTGGGACATTGGCACAGAGTTGACTATGAGCGACGCGTTCGAGGCAGCACCCATTTCCGGCGATCCCCTGCGGCGGCTTACCATTACGTATGTGGGGGATGGCGGCTACACGCCGGGTGATGCTTACGATCTTTTTGTGGACGAGGAAGCCGTGATTCGGGAATGGACCTTTCGCAAAGGGAATGCTCCGGAACCAACCCGGTCGACTACCTGGGAAAATTATGAAAGACTGGGAGGGCTGCTTCTCTCTACGGAGCACAATGATGGAACGGAAAATGGCTTTCGACTTTGGTTCACAGACTTAAGGGTTTCCACACGATGACGCTCGAAAAAATCAAATACACCATCTGGGCGGCGGACATGGACCGAGCTGCCAGGTTTTATTGCGACTTGTTCCATGGAGAAATCGTCCGACAAAACTCTGCAGTAACGGAGATACGCATTCTCGATAGCTTCATCGCCATCCACGGGGGTGGCGAGGGCAAGCAGACCTGGACAGGCCTAACCTTTCAGGTGCCGGACGTCGTAACCGCTGCCAAGGAAATTATTGCAGCCGGTGGCAAGTGTGATAAACCCCCTCAACCGGAAGATGGAGAAGCACCGCACCTGGCCATGTGCGAAGATACCGACGGCAATCAAATCATGCTCAGCCGCGCCAGGAGCTGATCTGGTTGTTAAGCTATTGCCCGGATTTGAATTACCCTAAAGAGTAGAAGAGCATGAAGTTCATGAGTTTAGATGGAATTACAATGGCTGGTGATTTTCACTGGGCGTGTGAACTGAGGTGTCGATTATTTTCCCCTTCGGGGGCATTTCATCATGCCCTTGGTGCTCTTCCTGGTGAAATCCTCAAGCTGAGCTGAGGGATTTACGGTTTAAGTAATTTCTGTAGTATGCCTGAACCCTCAAAGCTGCTTCAATTTAGAGCTAAGCTTCTTCGTTCGGCGAAGGCTGAAGATGTCTTAGCATTTGTGATTCTGCCAAAGGATGTTAGCGCAAACCTTCCAAGGCGGGGGAGGACGACGGTGCTTGGCACATTAAATGGCAGTTCCTTTCAGGCGACTTTGGAACCAGACGGTCAACTCAGCCATTGGCTTAAGCTCAGTCAGGAACTTCAGGAGGCGGCAGGTGTGAAGGTTGGCGACATGGTTACGCTCAAGATCCAATCTGTCGAGCAGGAACCTGAGCCGGGAGTCCCGAGGGATTTCCAGGATGCCTTGGCGGCCGCCCCTGCAGCCTGGAAGGTATGGTGCGACACCACCACCATAGCTAGAGTGGATTGGATTCACTGGATTGAAAGCGCGAAGCAGGCCAAAACTCGTGCAAAGCGGATCAACGATGCTTGTGATATGCTGGCTACAGGGAAGGCGCGGGTGTGCTGTTTTGATCCTTCCGGATTCTACAGCAAGGCTTTTCGCGCACCCGAACACGAAAAATGAACCACTGGATTTTTTTCAAGTTTAAGAACAATTTAAGCTAAACTCAGTCCCGGCCCATGAAAGCCATACTCGCTATTCTGCTTTTCTGCATGATGATCCCGCCAGCCGTTGCGATGGCTCCGCCGACCATCTTGGTTTTTAAAGTTATGGACGAGCCAAGTGCCGCCACCCGTGAGATGGTCTTCCAGGGAAAGGATTCGCAGGAGACGCTTCACGTGGACGAGATGATCCAGCTGTCGAATTTCGATTTTAAGAAGATTTCGTTAAGAGAGGTCGAGTTCGGTGAGTTTTCCATCCTGATCGAATTAACAAAAGAAGGGTCGCAGAAGTTTGCAGACCTCACCCGAGTTTGGGTGGGCAAACGGATTGCGATCACCGCTGGTTCAAAAGTGCTCGCTGCACCGGTAATTCTTCAGCCGATCACCGGCGGGTCCATGCAGATTACGGGACATTTCAGCAAAGAAGAGTCGGAGGAGCTCATAAGAACCATTAAGAGGGCAAACAGAAAGCGTTAGATTTGGGTTAAATGGAATCAAGCTTACGGGTGTTGAGAGTTCGGCAAGCTATTGCTCTGAATTTTAATCACCAGGAAGAGTAGAAGAGCATGAAGTTTAAGAGTTTAGCGCGGATCACAATGGCTGGTGATTTTCACTGGGCGGGTGAACTGTGATCTCGCCCCTTTTCCTGCTTCGCCAGCTTTTCTTCCTGCCCTTCACGCTCTTCATGGTGGATTCCTGAAGTTGAGCTGCTATCATGCCCTGAAAATTTATGAGTGCCGATGTCCAAGCTAAACTAACCGCTTCAGCTCCCGTCCTCCTGGTTCGGGATGTCGTGGCCGCCGCGAATCATTATCGAGATGCCATGGGCTTTCACTACGAAAAGTTTTGGGGAGAGCCACCGGGATTTGTGATTCTTAAGCGCGATGGGGTGTTTGTGATGTTGAAGCAAGCCGAGGATGCTAAACATGTGGTGCCCCATTGGACGGTGGCTGATAAGCTTTGGAACATTTACTTTTGGGTATCCGATGTCGACGCCCTTCATGCAGAGTTTGTCTCCCGAGGTGCCAAAATCGATTATGGCCTATGCGATCAATCTTATGGATGTCGCGAGTTCGGAACCCAAGATTTGGACGGTCACGACATCGGATTCGGACAAGCGATTGACTAAAAAGCGAACCCGCACGATGGTTGCGTACGGCAAGAAAAAAGACGGCTCCTATGAATGGTTCCTGGCGGTATGATGAATTTAACCCGGTCGGACGCGACTACGGTGCACCGGACGAAGTGGCGGTTTACGATGCAAGCCATGCGGATTTCCGCGATATGGAAGCGGAAAGTCAGGCCTTGCTCGACACCCTTGGTCTTCGCCCGGGTGATGGGGTGATTGATTTCGGTTGCGGCACCGGCACCTTTGCCCTTGCCGCTGCGAAACGAGGTCTCCGCGTTCATGCAGTCGATGTGTCCCAAGCCATGCTCGCCCGAGCAAAAAGCAAGGCCGAGGGAGTGGCCGGAATTGAATTTCATCACGCGGGCTTCTTAAGCTATCAGCATAAGGGGGATTTAGCGGATGCGGTGGTGACCACCTTTGCCTTCCATCATCTTCCGGATTTTTGGAAAGGCATCGCGCTCAAGCGCACTCACGCCATGCTGAAGGACGGCGGACAGTTTTACATGCATGACGTGATCTTGGAGGAGCGGTGTGCTTTGGAAAACATCGCCCGATTTATTGAGGCGCAGAAAGAGGCGGGCGGAGATTTTTTGAAAGAAGACGCCGAAGGCCATTTTCGCGATGAATTTTCCACCTACGACTGGATCATCGACGAGCTTTTGGCGCGAGCAGGTTTCCGGATCACAGTAAAAAGCCTACAATCCGGAGTCCTCGGCACCTACCTGTGCAAAAAATAAAAGGTACTTTAGCGGTGGACTTTGCATTAAGGGACTTAAAGGACGCAGGCCTGAGGTGCGTGAGGGCTGGGGAGGCTCGTGAGCTGTTGGATTTTGATTTGCACTCAGGCGAAGCGAGGTTAAATATATTTGGTATGAACCTTCTTTTTATTAGAAAAGCTGTTTACTTCCTTCTCGTGGTTTCGATGCTGACCGTCTTTACGTTCATGAGCACTGCTTGCAACACCGTTCGCGGGGTTGGGCGTGATGTCGGGACGCTGGGTAGCGGGATTGAACGCGCCGCCCGCTAAGGGCAGGTCCACTTGGTCAAAAAGCCGCCGCGCCTTTTCTTCTTCCGGCAAGGCCGGCGGCTTTTCCAATAAATTTCGGCCACGGAATTTCGGTCCACGGCAGAGATCCGCCGGTCAAATTGATCAACACCAAGCCCCGGGGCGGCGAAAACTTTCGCCCGGTCATTGACGTATGAGCCGCAATACCAAGCGTTCGGCACCCGGACAGCCGAGTTTGGGAGCACCGAAGACCACCAAAAAGCCAACACCAAAGACGAAGTCCCCACCGGTCTCCTTAATGAAGGCTTTCGCTACCGATGCCTGGAGACCGGAGTATTCCTCACCCGCGACCCCCTAGGCTTCGTGGCCAAAGGGGAGCTTCGATGCGGCGAGTGCGGGATTCGACAAGATGGTAAACGCTGACGCCCAATGGTATGATAGGGTTGCTGGTGGTTTGGAATACTTTGGCAAGACGATCATGGTTGCCGCCGATTTCATGCCTGGTAAGAGCGGCACCAAAAAGTTGCTTTTAGGGGCGGCTGAAGACGGTGTCGCCAATGCAACTCAGAGAGTTGGAAGAGAAGCTGCACAACAAGCTGAAAATGTAGTCGATGTTGCAAGCAGAACAACACGCCCTCAAGACCCTCTCAAGGCAGCCAAGAGTGGTTCGCGTGGGGTAAAAGCCTGAGTCGGTAAACCAACTTTTTGGAAAAAAGGGTTGAGCTTTGAGGTGGAGTGGGGCAAAGTGGGGTGTTGTGGGGGATAATGGTATGGATTATCACCCTCAGTGGGGCGCTGTGGTTTGGGTCGTTTGCTTGATGTCGCTTCTCTTTTTTCCGTTTCACTTTTTTCTTTGGTTCTTTCTCTCCCGTGTCGCTCGCGCTTTTGCTTCCTTGATCTTTTTTTGTTATGAACGGCGAGTTGCATCATCCCACCACGATTTATACGGGGGATTTTTGTCATGCTCTGGACGTGAAAAAGCGGGTCACCGTGCCGGCGCGGTGGCGCACGAGTGAAGTGGATGTGTTTTATACGGTGCCGTCTCCCAAAGGAACGTGTTTGCGGGTTTTTCCGCCTCACGAAATGAGTCGGATTCGCGAGGAGGTGCGGTCTTCCAAAGATATACCTGCTAAGGAACGCAGCGTGTTTGAGCGGTTTTTCTTTTCGGAAGCGCAGCATGTGACCACCGATAAGCAGGGGCGGATTTTGTTGCCCGAGAAGCATTGTACACACTGCAACCTGAAGGAGGAGGTCATGCTGATCGGTGCGGATAGTAAATTTGAAATTTGGAACCCTGAACTTTGGAGAGCCACTTTAGTCGATAGCGAGCCTGTGTATGGCGCCGTGTCGGAACGAATTGGCCTTGATTAAAATTTTAACTTTGACGTCAGATTATGGTAACCTTGTGGCTTGAACCGATGGCAGCAGAACAAACATGGACTTTTCACGAGCCGGTCTTGGCCGATGAGATTTTGCATTGGCTGCAGCCTGCACCGGGCAAAAAGATTTTGGATGGCACTCTCGGGGGCGGGGGGCACAGTCGGGTTTTGTTAGAGGCTGGCGCGGAGGTGATTGCTTTGGATCGTGACAAGGAAGCGGTGGCCCACGGGGCGGAGACGCTACGGGAATATGCCGGACAGTTGCGATTAGTGCATGCCAACTTTCGTGAGGCGGAGGAGGCTTTGGATGTGGCCGGCATTTCCCAGGTGGATGGGGTGCTCTTGGATTTAGGTGTTTCGAGCTGGCAAATCGATACGCCGGAGCGTGGCTTTAGTTTTCAAAAAGACGGTCCTCTGGATATGCGCATGGACGGGAGTCAGGGAATGACCGCTGCGGATATTGTGAATGAATGGCCGGCGGAAGATTTGGCGCAGTTGATTTATCGTTACGGGGAAGAACCGGGTTCACGACGGGTGGCACAAGCGATAGTGGCGCGTCGAGAGAAGCATCCTTTTCGGAGAACCTTAGACTTGGCTGAGACGGTGGCGAGAGTGGTGCGAGCCCCTCGCGGAAGGCATCCGGCCACACGGACGTTTCAAGCACTACGCATGGGTGTGAATGATGAGTTGGGTGCTTTGTCGGATGGGTTGCACGCCTTGAGCAATCGCTTGGCTCCGAAGGGGAGAATGGCGGTGATAAGTTTTCATAGTTTAGAGGATCGGGTAGTTAAAGAATTTTTCAGAGAACGCTCGGTGGAGTGGTTGGATCAACCGGGTTGGCCGGAGCCAATTCGCAATGAGCGGCGTTTGTTTAATCGGTTGACCACGAAACCCGTCACCGCAGGCGACGAGGAGCTGCAAAGTAATCCGCGGGCGCGCAGTGCCAAGCTTCGCGTGGTGGAGAGGAGGGCCTCATGAATCGTCGCAGGAATCAGCATGGACTAACGACCAAGTGGGTGATCTTGGCCAGCTTTCTGGTTGTTTGCACCTGCTTGGTAGGTTTAGGACTCTTAAACTTTGATCACGGCTCCAAGCAATTGGGTAACGACATCGCCGAGATGGAGAGGCGATTAGCAGGATTGCAAAGAGATATCAGGATCCAAGAGAACACCCGTGCTCATTTGGTGAGTCGCAGCAATTTGCGCCGTCAATTGGCGGAGATGGGCAGTGATCTGGTGGAGATCGAAGCCATGGGTGATGCGTATGTGGTTTGGGTCCGGCCGGGTTCGGAAGCCACTTCTGAACCAGAGATGATTCCGGTAATGAACCGAGAGGGAGGCTAAGACGTCATGGGCAGCAATCCCGCAAAGCGCGCGGTGCTGGTGGGAGCGGTTGTCATTTGTGTATTGACGGCACTGTCAGCGCGAGTGGTCCATTTGCAGCTGGTCCAGCATTGGGACCTGGCGCGGTTGGCCATGAATGCTCACCTTGACCGGATTGCTATTCCGGCCATGCGGGGTTCGATTGTTGACCGGTCGGGCGGGATCTTGGCTTCGAGTCAGCCGGTCTATGACATCCTTTTTGATGGGCAAGTGATTCGCGACCGGCAAAAGTTTGGGGATGTGTTAGTCCAGTATCTGCCTCTGGCGGAGGATGACTTGCGGGCACGATTGGAGACCCAAGCGCGTTATGTGCCGCTGTATCAGGGGCTTTCGGATGATAAGGCTAGCCAACTCCGGTCCGAGCTAGCTGAAATAAAGGAGCGCGCTCTTATCATTGAAGAACGGTGGGTAAGAATTTACCCGCACAATAAAAGTTTGGGTC
>DAIRSW010000076.1:0-14269 GCA_036804205.1 Verrucomicrobiia bacterium
CCAGAGTGGAAGGACCATTATGTTGACGTAGGTGCGAGCACCGAGGAGGCCGTGCAGAAAATGGGTATCCGGGTCGGGCAACCGGCGGTGTATGTCGACACCTGCGAAGTTTTATCCGGTGGACGTTTGGTCGGACGCGCACTCGATAACCGGATCGGGGGCTTTATTATGCTGAGTATATTGAAAGCGCTGGCCGCCGGGCCAAGACCTATCGCCACGATTGTTTTTGCGAATGCAGTGCAGGAGGAGATTGGTTCTTATGGTGCACATATGCTTGCGCATCGGATTTCCCCGGATGTTGCGGTTATTTTCGACGTCACCCATGCGACCGACACGCCAGGCATCGATAATCGTGATCATGGAACGGTGAAGCTTGGTGCGGGTCCCACAGTGTCCCACGGCATGGCGAATCATGGGGGAGTGGTGGCCGGTCTCATGTCCGTGGCAACCTATGAACAGATTGCCTTGCAGCATGAAGCGATTAGTCGTTCAACACGGACGGATGCCGACGCGGTGTTTATTACCAAAGAGGGTATCCCAAGTGCTTTGGTTTCTATTCCGTTACGGTATATGCACTCTCCGACTGAGATTGTGGATACCAAAGACGTTGATGCCGCATGTCGTTTGGTGTGTGCTTATGCGCGGAGTCTTAATAGCGAAACAAGGTTTACCGCGCGGGGGGTCAACACGCAAAAGCTGTCATAAGAAAACCGCGGTATGAAAAACAATGTGGGAAATGCGCTCTTGACCACCGGGATATTTTCCGCTGCGTTGAGGGGCGTTAAAGCTGTAGGCCCGACGCCCCTTATCACATAAGATGAAAATTTTTGTATGCACCTGTCCACGTTGATTACTCCCAATCAAATCGCCCCGGCGATGAAGGCCCAGAATCGTTGGGAAGCCTTATCGGAACTGGTGGAGCTGCTAGTTGCCTCTGGCAAAATCTCAGCAGCATCCCAGAGCGGCGTTCTAGATGCGCTGCGCGCAAGAGAGGAATCCATGAGCACAGGTATTGGGCTCGGCAATGCGATCCCGCATGCAAGTTCGGTGCACCTCAACGAAGTAGTGGTGGCATTCGGCCGGTCCAAGGAAGGGATTAATTTTGAAGCATTGGATAATCTGCCGGTGCAGTTTGTGGTGATGTTTGTGGTGCCGGAGGGCAATTTCGCCCTGCATTTGAAGACCTTATCTGCCATTGCAAAAATCCTGAACGAAGCCGGAGTGCGCGAACAGCTCGCCAAGGCTGACGATGCAGAAGGGATTTACGATGTTTTGCGGCGGACGGCAGGGCACGCCCAAAGCTGATGAGCGGCAAAGCACAACCAAAAGCTACTCCGACCGGCAAGTCTGGGGAGGAAAAAACCGCAACGGATAAGCCTCCTCTTTTGTCCAAGAATATTAGTGAGAAGTTGAGCGTAGTCCTGGAGGAGCTAGGATATCTTCCAGGTAGTTTTGTGCCGGCGGTGGTGCCGACCGCTGATCCGCGCTTTGGAGATTATCAGTCGAATGCGGCCATGGTTCTCGGTAAAGAACTCAAGCGTTCCCCTAGGGATTTAGCTCAGGAGATTGCCGGCCGATTTTCTACCGACGATTTGCTTGAAAGCGTTCAAGTGGCCGGCCCCGGCTTTCTCAACTTTAAAGTATGTCAAAGGGCGTGGGAGCAGCACTGCATTCGGCTTTGGCACGACGAAAGGCTGGGGGTTGCCTTTGTGCCAGAGCCTAAAACTGTGGTCATCGACTTCAGCAGTCCTAACATCGCCAAGCCTATGCATGTGGGGCACATCAGGAGCACGATCATCGGAGATGCATTGGCTCGCATCGCGCGCTTTTTGGGTCACAATGTGATCACCGACAATCATCTCGGCGATTGGGGGACGCAATTTGGCAAAGTCATTGTCGGTTGGAAAAAATGCCTCAATCGGCAAGCGCTTGAGGCCGATCCTATTGAGGAGTTGGTCCGGCTTTATCGCGAGACCAACCGGGCCGCAAATGACGATTCCGAGGTTGAGGAAGCGTGTCGTGCGGAATTGGTTAAGCTCCAGCAGGGAGACGAAGAAAACCACGCCATTTGGGAAGAGTGCGTGGCTTTATCCTTGAAAGGCCTTAAACGGATATACGAACGACTCAATGTTACTTTTGATCACTGGCTTGGGGAGAGCTTTTATAATGAGCATCTTTCGGAGGTGGTTCAGGAGCTTACAGAGGCAGGCCTGGTTGAGGAGAGCGAGGGCGCTCGAGTGGTGTGGAATGGTGAGCTTAGCGACTCACCGTTTATTGTTCAAAAAGCCGATGGGGGCTTTAACTACGCAAGCACTGACCTGGCTACGGTAAAGTACAGGATTCACGAGTGGGAGGCAGACGCGATCTGGTATGTGGTTGGGGCACCACAAAGCTGCACTTCGACATGCTCTTCGCTACAGCCCGGCGTTGGGGGTTCGACGCGTCTCTGGCTCACATCGCTTTTGGTTCAATTCTGGGTGAGGATCGCAAGATGATGAAAACCCGGTCTGGGGATTCTGTCCTTTTGGAGTCGGTTTTGGATGAGGCGGTCGAAGGAGCACTTGACGCGGTCAAGGCACGCAATCCGGATTGGACGGAGGACGAGATGCAAGAGGTGGCTCGACGCATTGGCATCGGTTCATTGAAGTATGGAGAACTTTCGCAGCATCGCATGAGCGACTATGTGTTTTCATTGCCAAGGATGATTGCGTTGCAGGGAAACACAGCTCCGTACTTGCAGAATGCTTATGTTCGTATTCAGAGCATCTTTCGAAAGTACGGGAAAGCACTGCCGGTGCCCCAGCAGGTGCAGTTGCATGATGAAGCGGAAATGCGGCTCGCTGTGAAGCTAGCATTGTTTGCCGAAACCGTTCCGACCACTCTGGATGGATGGCGCCCCAACATCCTGGCTAACTACCTCTATGAACTGGCCACGCAGTTTCACTCGTTCTTTGAGGCCTGCCCCGTTCTAAAATCTGAGGGGCTTACTCAGATCACGCGTTTAACCCTGTGCGATCTAACGGCAAAAACCCTAAAGCTTGGCCTGGATCTGTTAGGGATCGAAGTTCCCGATCGTATGTAATCTGCAGCGCCCCCTCCATCTTGCGGCAAACAGGAGCTTAGGCCACTATTCCCCCATTATTCCCTAAAATCCCCCTAAAATCCCCTAGCAAATGCAGTTTTTTTGCATGAGAACGAAAAAAAACTTGCTATTGCAAAAACAACTTCCAGATTGACTGTCCTGCTTGGCTTCTGTGATTGGGGTCTCGCATTTGTTCCTTACTTGAGGCAACTCGCTTTTTCAGCTCAACATTGTTTTCTTTGTCGCATCCCATACTAACCAAATTTTCGTTACCCACAAGTGGCGAAGCCACTTCGGAATTTGGTGTTAGGGCGCACTTAGAAAATATGCTGGGCTCTTTTTGGCTTTAAAATTTCGTTAATTTTTCCTGTGACCTCTGATTGTTCTTAGAACCTAAGAACCTGGTTCAGCAAGAGCAAACACGGAAGGTTAGAAAAAGCGGCTAAAGCGCAAGCTCGCCCCAAGTAACACTTGCAAATGCTCACCAGGGCATTGCTTTTCTTTGTCCCAAGAAAAGATTTGTTCTTCACTTTCAGGCCCGGCAGTCGTCGAGATTGAGTGCCCCCTCTCCTTTGTTTTACCGGCTAAGCTTCTCAATCCCTCGCACCAACATTCCTCAAAATACGACCTTTCTTCCATCCGATCATGTCTGAACGCCTCTACTTCGGTAAACTCAAAACCCCGATTGAACCACCTAACCTCATTGAGGTTCAACTCAACTCCTACGTTGATTTTTTGCAAGAGAGCACCCCGCCGAGGCAGAGGAAGCAAGTTGGCCTGCAGTCCGTGTTCAAAGAAATTTTCCCAATCGATAGTTACGACAACAAAATCACGCTTGATTTCTCTCACTACGACGTAGGAGAACCCAAATTATCTGCCATCGAATCGATGCGCGAGAGCCAAACTTACAGCGCTCCTCTCCATGTCACCTTCCTACTCAAGGAAGAAAAAGGAACCAAAGAAGAGCGGGTTTACATGGGCGAAATTCCATTGATGACTCCCCAAGGCACGTTCGTCATCAACGGTGCGGAACGTGTGGTAGTAAGCCAGTTGCATCGCTCACCGGGCATCGCTTTTGAAAGTTCCCTGCACCTTAATGGAACCACTCTGCATAGCTTCCGGATCATTCCAGATCGCGGTTCGTGGTTGGAAGTTCAGTTCGACATCAACGGGCTTCTCTACATTTATCTCGACCGCAGGAAACGTCGCCGCAAATTCTTGGCAACCACCTTTCTTCGTTCCATGGGCTACGGCTCGGACGAAGAGATTCTGTCGCTGTTCCATAAGATCGAAACTCTTAAGCTCAAGGAGAGTCTGGACGAAGAAGATCTCGCCAATAAGGTTCTCGTCGAAGACGTTCGTGACGGCGATATCGTGGTGGCACGTGCCTTCGAACTGCTCACCGTAGCTGCCGTCGGTCAAATCATGAACACGGGCGTGAAAGCGGTCAAAGTGGTCGACATTAGCGAAGACGATTCCATCGTCAAAGCACTTAAAAAAGATCCGGCTAAGGACCAAGAAGAAGCTTTAAAGGACATCTATCGGCGCCTGCGTCCGGGAGATCCTCCAACGCCGGCCAATGCCAAAGCGCTGCTCAAACGCCTCTTTTTCGATCCGAAAAAATACGATCTCGGTCGAGTAGGTCGCTACAAGATCAACCAAAAATTGGGTATCGACGTTGCCATCGAACAACGCATTCTCGAAGATACCGACTTTATTGCGGCCATCAAATACCTCATCCGTCTCCGCAATGGCGAAGGTGTTTTGGATGATATTGATCATCTCGGCAGTCGCCGGGTCCGTACGGTCGGTGAATTGTTGGCCAACCAATGTCGGGTCGGCCTCGCCCGCACCGAACGGCTGGTCAAAGAGCGCATGACTTTGTTTGACATGAATTTGGACGGAATGACCCCTCAAAAACTCATCAACCCCAAAGCACTTAGTGCAGTGGTGCGTGATTTCTTTGGGCGCAGTCAGCTGAGCCAGTTCATGGATCAGACCAACCCCTTGGCTGAGCTGACCCACAAACGTCGTCTCTCGGCCCTCGGCCCGGGCGGCTTGAGCCGCGACCGTGCCGGTTTTGAAGTTCGTGACGTGCATCCCTCCCATTATGGTAGGATTTGTCCGATCGAGACACCGGAAGGACCGAACATTGGTTTGATCAGTTCTCTGAGCACCTATGCGCGCATTAACGACTTCGGCTTTATCGAAACGCCATACCGCAAGGTTATCAACGGCCGGGTGACCGACCAAATTGATTACCTTACCGGTGACCAAGAAGAAAATTACTTGGTTGCGCAAGCCAACTCGCCGGTCGATGAGAAAGGGCGTTACACCGAGCCGCGTGTGTCGATTCGTTATCGCGGAGACTTCCTGGAAGTGGAGCCGGAGAAGGTTCACTACATGGACGTTTCCCCGAAACAATTGGTTTCCGTAGCAGCCGGGCTCATCCCGTTTTTGGAGCATGATGATGCCAACCGGGCTTTGATGGGCTCGAACATGCAACGCCAAGGTGTTCCGCTTATTAAAAGTGAGTCCCCTTTAGTCGGTACGGGCATTGAAGAAAAAGTCGCGCGTGACAGTCGTGCGGTGGTGGTTGCCGAAGCAGCCGGAAAAGTTGCTTCAGTCACCGGATCACAAATCGTGATCACCAAAGACGGCAACATGCCTGAAGGTCGCAAAAAGCTTAAGACCGATCGCGAAACTGGCGTTTACATTTACGAACTGCGCAAGTTCATGCGTTCCAACTCAGGAACCTGCATCAACCAGAAACCGTTGGTGCACAAAGGCCAATCGATCAAGGCCAATCAAATCATCGCGGATGGCCCCAACACGGAAAACGGGGAACTCGCTCTTGGTCGGAACGTCTTGGTCGCCTTCATGCCGTGGAACGGTTACAACTTTGAGGATGCCATTCTGCTTTCGCAACGCATCGTGAAAGACGATATCTACACCTCGATTCATATCGATGAATTCGAGATCGGCGCACGTGACACCAAGCTCGGCCCTGAAGAAATTACCCGAGACATTCCTAATGTCAGTGAGGAAGCCTTGCGCAATCTCGGAGCTGACGGTGTCATCCGCGTGGGTGCGGAGGTCAAGCCGGGCGATGTTTTGGTGGGAAAAATCACACCGAAAAGCGAAACTGAACTTGCTCCTGAAGAACGCCTTTTGCGAGCCATCTTTGGTGAAAAAGCTGCCGACGTGAAAGACACTTCTCTCACCGTACCATCCGGAACTTATGGAATTGTGATGGATGTGAAAGTGTCCAGTCGCAAAGAGATCACCACCAAAAAAATCACCACAGGCGACTCCAAGAAGCAGGCGAAGGTCATTCAGGAAGAGTATCGAACCAAAGAAAAAGAGCTGAAAGATGAGCTCACTGAAGCTTTTGCCAACGTCCTGCTAGGGGAAAAAATCCCGCTGGACGTGGTGAACTCGCAGACCGGCGAAATTGTTGTGCCGGCGCATAAAAAGATCACCAAGACTCTGCTCACCAAAATGGCAGACTGCCATGAGCACTTGGAAATCGACGCCAGCCCATTCGCGGTAAAAGTGCGAGAAATTGTTTCGAGCTTTGAAACTCGCTTTCAAGAAATCGGCGAGGAGCGCGATCGCGCCCAAGCACGACTGGATGCCGGCGACGATGTCGATCTTGGCATCATCAAGCAGGTGAAAGTTTTCATCGCCAGCAAACGCAAAATGAGTGTTGGCGACAAGATGGCCGGACGTCACGGAAACAAAGGTGTCGTGGCAAAAATTGTTCCTGAAGAAGACATGCCTTTCCTCGCGGACGGAACCCCGGTTGATATTGTTTTGAATCCTCTTGGGGTGCCGAGCCGCATGAACGTGGGGCAGGTGCCGGAAACTCACCTTGGTGTCGCCGCAAAAGCCCTTGGGTTTAAGGTTGCCACTCCGGTCTTTGACGGGATAACCGAAAAAGAGATCGTGGAATACCTCAAACAAGCCAAAGAGATCCCAGGGTTCACCTGGACCACAGAAAGTGGCAAGTCTACGCTCTATGATGGCCGGACCGGCGAGGCTTTTGACCAGCAGGTTGTGGTTGGATACATTTATATGCTCAAACTCGGTCACCTTGTCGCTGACAAGATCCATGCTCGTGCAGTTGGACCATATTCCTTGGTTACCCAGCAGCCGCTCGGTGGCAAAGCGCAATATGGTGGTCAACGCTTTGGAGAGATGGAAGTCTGGGCGCTCGAGGCTTACGGCGCGGCTTACACCCTGCAAGAGTTGTTAACCGTCAAATCCGACGATGTCCAAGGCCGGACCCGGATTTACGAATCCATCGTGAAAGGCGACAACTCTCTCGAAGCTGGCACTCCCGAATCATTCAATGTGTTGATCAAAGAAATGAAAAGTCTGGGGCTCAACGTTGAGACCAGCGATCCCAACTCTTTGATCGGACAAAACATCGCCTAATCTCGCTCCAAGTCTTCTCAGACTCGAAGCTACCCACTCGCTTCCCGCAACGCACCCAAATCGAACACTCGCTCCATGTTTAACGAAATTATCCCTACTACGGAAGAACCCCGCTCTCAATCTTTCGACCGCGTCGCCATCAGTGTCGCGGCGCCCGAATCAATCCGCGACTGGAGTCGTGGTGAGGTTAAAAACCCTGAAACCATCAACTATCGGACTTTCAAACCCGAGAAAGGTGGCTTGTTCTGTGAACGCATCTTCGGTCCAACCCGAGATTGGGAGTGTTCATGCGGCAAATACAAACGCATCAAACACAAAGGCGTAGTGTGCGATCGTTGCGGCGTTGAAGTTACTTTATCACGTGTGCGACGCGAGCGGATGGGTCATATCGAACTCGCCGTTCCGGTTTCACACATTTGGTTTTTCAAGTGTATGCCATCCCGCATTGGGCTCATGCTCGATATGACCGGACGCCAACTTGAACGCGTCATTTATTACGAAGACTACATCGTCACCGATCCGGGTTCCACTCCTTTGGTGAAATGCCAGCTACTGACCGAAGCGGAGTTTCGCGAAGCCCAAGATCAATATGGCGAAGCCTTCGAAGCCAGCATGGGAGCTGAAGCAGTCCGTAAACTTTTGGCCGACCTTGACCTTGCCGAACTCAATTTGCAGCTCGAAGAGCAAATGGTGGCAACGCGCAGTAAACAAATTCGCAAGAAACTCGCCAAACGTCTGAAGCTCGTCCAGGGCTTCATGAGCTCCCGGACGCGTCCGGAATGGATGATTCTTACCGTTCTTCCGGTCATCCCGCCCGACCTTCGTCCTCTCGTTCCTCTCGAAGGCGGACGTTTTGCCACCAGCGATCTGAACGATCTCTATCGACGCGTCATCAACCGCAACAACCGCTTGCGGACGCTCTTGCAGCTCAAGACGCCGGACGTCATTATCCGGAACGAAAAACGCATGTTACAAGAGGCTGTCGATGCTTTATTCGATAACGGTCGTCATGGCCGTGCCGTCACCGGCGCTGGCAACCGCCCACTTAAATCGTTGAGCGACATGCTCAAAGGGAAAAGTGGACGGTTCCGCCAAAACCTTCTTGGTAAACGAGTTGACTACTCCGGACGCTCCGTCATCGTGATTGGGCCGGAACTCAAACTTTATCAATGTGGCCTTCCGAAAAAAATGGCCTTGGTTCTCTTTGAACCATTCATTATTCGCCGTCTCAAAGAACTTGGCTTCGTCCACACGGTCCGCAGTGCGAAGCGTTTGATTGAACGTCAAACGCCGGAAGTCTGGGATATTTTGGAAGAAATCACTCGTGGCCATCCCGTTCTTCTCAACCGCGCTCCTACTTTGCACCGCCTATCCATTCAGGCGTTTGAACCCGTTCTTATTGAAGGAGAAGCTATTCGTGTGCACCCGCTGGTTTGTACTGCCTACAACGCCGACTTCGACGGTGACCAAATGGCCGTCCACGTTCCCTTGTCCGTGGAAGCGCAACTGGAAGCGCGCACTCTGATGCTGTCACCCAACAACATCTTCTCGCCATCCAGCGGAAAGCCGGTCACCACTCCGAGTCAGGACATTCCGCTCGGCTGTTACTACATTACTTCGCCTCCGCGCCCCAGCACTCCAGAAGCCAAAGCCAAGTATCTGCCGCTCTTTGCGAATGAAGACGAAGTTTTGTTCGCTCATGGAGAAGGAAGCCTGCGCACCCACGCCAGGATTAAGTTGGTGAACCCTGATTTCAAAAGGAAAACCGTCTATGGTGATGCCGAGAACAAGGTTATCGAGACTACGGTCGGCCGGGTTATTTTCAACAGCATTTGGCCCGACGGAGTAGGCTTCATCAACAAGCCGGTCGGTAAAAAGCAGCTTTCAGACATTATCTGGAACTGTTATCAAGTCGGCGGCCAAGCCAAGACAGTCGAAACGCTTGATAAACTCAAGCAACTTGGCTTCGAACAAGCGACCCAATCCGGTATCTCCATCGGGATCGTCGATATGATCATTCCTAAGGAGAAAAGTATCGAATTGGAGAAAGCCTACAAACTGGTCGACGAGGTTCAATCGCAGTACCGACGTGGCATCATCACCGATGGGGAGCGCTACAACCGGACCACCGATATTTGGCATCACGCGGGTGAAGAAATGTTGTCGGCACTTTACAACACACTGCGACACAATGATAACCGTGAGGAGCACAACCCCGTTTACATCATGGTGGAATCCGGTGCCCGCGGAAACCGTCAGCAGATCAAACAGCTCGGCGGTATGCGTGGATTGATGGCCAAACCATCCGGGGAAATCATTGAACAACCTATTACGTCCAACTTCCGCGAGGGTCTGAGCGTGCTCGAATACTTCATCTCCACCCATGGAGCACGTAAAGGTCTCGCTGACACAGCGCTTAAGACCGCAGACTCAGGCTATCTGACTCGTAAACTCGTTGACGCCGCGCAAGACGTGATCGTCTTCGAACAAGACTGTGGCACGGTGAATGGCATCATGGTTCGTCCAATTTATGAAGGCGACGAAGAAGTTGTGGACCTCAAGACACGTATTGTCGGTCGCTCTTCATGTGTCACTGTCCGGGACGGAGACTCCGTGGTTGTTGAGTCCGGCCAGCTTATTTCTGAAGATATTGCCGAGCACATCATGGCCTTAGGAGTCGAAGAACTTCGCATCCGCTCGGGGTTAACCTGCGAAACCAAGCGCGGAGTGTGTGCCACCTGCTATGGCCGCGATTTGGCCACCGGTCGTCCGGTCAAGGTCGGCGCTGCGGTTGGTATTGTGGCCGCTCAGTCCATTGGGGAGCCGGGAACACAGCTCACCATGCGTACCTTCCACGTCGGAGGTATTGCGAGCCAAACACTTAAACAACCAATTATTAAAGCCAAGTTTGCCGGGAAACTCCAATACAGCGACGATCTGCGAACTGTGAAAGATCTCAGCGGCAACTGGATTGTCCTGAGTAAAAACGGGAGCCTTACAATTGTGGACAATGAAGGTCGCGAGCTGGAGCGTCATCCGGTTGTGATTGGAAGTGTGTTGTCTTCTGCAGATGGGGCGTCGGTCAAAAAAGGCGAAACTTTCGCACAGTGGGATCCGCACAACGTGCCCATCTTGACTGAAAAAGGCGGTAAAGTGGAACACCGGGATCTGATCCTCGGCGTCACCACCAAGCGCGAGTTTGATGAAGCGACGAAGAGGGAAGGTCTTGTGGTCATTGAACACAAAGGAGATCTGCACCCTCAACTGGTCGTCATCGACAAGGATGGAACAGCTCTGGCGAGTTACTCGATTCCTGCTGGTGCGCACATCATGGTCGAAAAAGGAAAGACCGTGGCAGCCGGAACTCTCTTGGCCAAAACACCGCGTAAGATCGCCAAAACAAAAGACATCACCGGTGGTCTCCCGCGAGTCGCCGAGCTTTTTGAAGCGCGACGTCCAAAAGACGCCGCCGATATCGCTCGGGTTGATGGTATTGTTGAACTCGGTGGTTCAGTGCGCGGCAAACGCAAGATTATTGTGCGCAATCCTGAGAGCAACGAGGAAGAAGAACACCTCGTTCCCGGAAACAAACATCTCTTAGTCTACCAAGGCGACATTGTGAAAGCCGGTCAACCGCTGACTGACGGCCCTATCCCGCCACAAGACATTCTGGATGTGTGCGGCATGCACGCGCTCCAGGAGCACATGGTCAACGAGGTGCAAGAAGTCTACCGCATTCAAGGTGTGGAAATTAACGACAAACACATCGAAGTTATTGTGCGCCAGATGCTGCGTAAGGTGAAAATCACCGATCCCGGTGACACCACCATGCTGTGGGGGGACCAAGTGGATCGTCAAGAATTCGAGAACCAGAATGCTTCTGTTTTGGAAAAAGGCGGAAAACCTGCGGAAGGATCTTCGGTCCTCCTGGGGATCACCAAGGCTTCGTTGGAAACCGACAGCTTCATTTCTGCGGCCAGCTTCCAAGACACAACCCGTGTCTTAACTGAAGCGGCCACCCTTGGCAAAGTCGACAACCTCCGAGGGTTTAAAGAAAACGTCATTATGGGACACTTGATTCCAGCCGGAACAGGTTTTGTGGGACATCGCAACATCCGCCCGGTCATTCTGGGAGCGCCAGCTGTGATTGAAGAAGAAAGCGACCCGGTCATCGAAACCGAAACCCAGCCCTTGAGCGTCGACACGGCCAACCTGTAGCCTTTTAGCCACCCAGGCTAGTCAATTCAACAATCCGCTGCCACTGCGAGCACCCGCTCAAAGGGCAGCGGATGTTTTTTTGCCATTCACCCCCCAACACCGAAGGTCAAATCCCGGGTCCCGGGAAGGCGAAGCTCCGCCCACCGCGCCGCCCAAAGAAATCACCACCACCGACGCCATCGGAGCCATTGACCCCACCGGCGTGGTCCGCCGCTTTCAATACGATGATCGCGGGCGACTCACCCGCGTGCTCAATGGTGACGACGAAATTTTAAGCGAAACCAACTACGGCAACCTGGATCAGTTGGGTCGCTCCTCATTTCTGCCGTTTCAGAGTATCAACAGAAGCATTTGCCAAGGGCTTTTCCCCAGGATACCTTCCTCTATGATTGAGCAGCTTCCAGAGGTTCAGCGACTTAACAACGAAGAAAAGCTTCAACTCGCCACGGAATTGTGGGACCAACTGACGAACTTTTGGGATCTGACTCCCGATCCCGAGATTGTATGCCTTTTGAAGCAGAGGCAGGCCGACTTTAAGTCGGGGAAACAGCCTTCCCGTCCCTGGTCTGACATCAAAGCGATGATCGGCAAATGACCTCTTATGAGGTAGAGCTTTTGCTCGGAGCGGAAATTGAATTCCTTGAACTCTACTCCGTTTATGGCGATCGTTTCTATGTGCTTTTCGACGAGTGCCTCGACCAGATTCGCAAGTTCCCCAGATCGGCACCTATCTACACATCTCCATTTCACCGATTACTGATACGGAAAACTCCTTATGCGTTATTTTATGCTGTGGAAGGCCGAAGGGTTTTGATCCATGCGATTCTTGACCTGCGCATGAGCCCAAGTCGAATCGCAGAGAGATTGGGCGGTTGGGAGAAACTAAGTTAGTGCTCAGAACTGGGAACGCGATGATTATCACCCAAACCGTGCCCGGCACGGGAACTCGCGACATCAGCTATCCATGGTGCGATTGCGGCACCCTCGACCGCATCACCTACCCCAGCGGCTTCAGCTTACACGATCAATGCAACAACGATCGCCAACTCACCGCCATCACCGTCAGCAATTTTCCAGGATTGAGCAACGGCAGCGCTTTGGTCAGCTACACCTATAACACTGCGGGACAATTAACCCACCGAACCCTTGCCGACGGCGCCGTAGCCGAGTATACATTGGCCATGGTCGGCAACCTCACCGAGATCGAAAAACTAAAGGCCCGAAGGAACAGGGCTCAAACCTCATAAATTACCGCAATGGAAGAGAACTTCGACGACCCTAAACTAAATTCTCAAGCCGAGGCAATTTACAAACTCCATATGTTAATGCCCCTTGTCTGTGTGATGACAAGTTTGCTGATTGCCCAACTAGCAGGCACTCTGGAAACAAATGCAATCCTGCCCCTCTATAACATAAAGTTTCCTTGCTTTTTTGTTTGCATTACTTTCTGGTTTTCAGGGATTTTGGGATTACTTATTCCTATGAATAAGTGGCACTTATATGCTATTTCCCATTTATATGTGATTGTTTTTGCGCTATCGGTCTTTGCAGGTTTCATAAAAACTTGTTGAATTTTTTCACACCGCTATGGACTTGAAATGGCATTTCACACTATCTCCGATCCTGGGACTAAGTTCAGGAGCTCTGGGCTATCTTTTGCTAGCCCAAGAACACGCACACCCTAGCTTTCACAAGCCGGCTTTGTTGAATCTCGTCATCCTAAACTCTTCGGTGGTCACGGTCACCTGGTTAGTATGCGTGCTTGGCGTGGGACTACTGCTCCGGAGGACATCGAACTTTAACGCACATAAGCTTCCGTGGTACTATTTAGCCGTTCCGATATTGCCATCCTTATATTGGGGAGTCATCGTGAACTTTCAGTATGTCGAGTAATGCCGGTCGTCGGTCGCCCTGCCACTGCGCAACCCAAAGAAATGGCTACTACCAACGCCGCCACCAACGAGCGAGAGAAAACGGAATCTCATTTTGCAAATCGCTCTCGAATCTCTGCAATGGCTCGCGGACCGTCCACTGATGAGATCATACCCGCCCTGTAAGCGTTCATACGGTCTTCCGCTTCCTTTATCCACGCTTCGTGAATTTGCTTGGAGGTTGGGCTAATACTCTCAAGCAGCCGTTCTGCAAGCACCGCCCTTTGCACAGCGGAAAGCTGCATCGCTTCCTTCTCGATCGCTGCTGCATCAATCATAAGAATAGATAGCCAAAAGTGGAGTGTATCGCAACCCCCCATAAAGAGTAACTTTTGGTGGAGGAGCACATGAGTTAGAATAAGCTCGTGTGCCGTGCGTTCCCTCATCGAGGAAGATCTGGCCTCCAGTGAAAGCAAACCTTTATCCGGCTTTGTGTCGCACGACCTCGCCGGAATCTATGAAGGCAGCGGAAAAGCGGCAACTAATCAGGAAGCACGCCTGCGCCTGCGCGAGAAGTCATGAAAGAAATCGCCGACACCGGATTGCTCGTGGCATTGCTCTTTCGCGACGACCCGTTTCACAACTGGGCACTCGAGGC
>DAIRSW010000077.1:0-13895 GCA_036804205.1 Verrucomicrobiia bacterium
GATGGTTGATGAAGATGTGAATCGAGCAAGGGATCTTGTCGCATTTCAAATATCCTCCCGAACGTCACTGGCAGGCAAAATTTGGGTGGCGCGGCGGCTTAGAATGATTTTAGAGGATTCGGCCCAGCAGCTCTGGATGTATCGCGCTATCGTCAGAAAGGCAGACAACGAGATGGTGGGACACCTCAGTTTTCATCACAAATTTCCTGATCCAGATCTGGCGCAATTTTCAAACAGTGGGGTTGAGTTAGGCTACACCATCGAACCTGGATACCGTAGGATGGGATATGCCCGGGAAAGTATCATGGGAATGATTGGATGGGCTCGGGCGGAGCAAACAGACGCCGACGTTTTCGTGACGATTAGCCCTGAGAATCAACCCTCCATGCAATTGGCGGGTTCGCTGGGATTCATCAAAGTTGGTGAAAATCAGGATGAACTTGATGGATTGGAATACGTGATGAAGTGGCAGCCCAAATATCAGAAAACAAACCACTGATGGACACCGATGAAGACTGATGGGGATTCTTTGTGGGGTGTTATTGTTCAACTGGAGAATCGACTTTCAGGCATCAAACCAGATTTCACAGGCCTAAATACTTTGCCATTGCCTGGTGGCTCACCTGCGCTTTACGATGGTCATGTTGTTATGATCAAACCGAAGAAGTTAAAGTCTGGTGACCGGGTTGCGGCAGTGTCTTTATCATGGGGTGGGGCTGGAAAATTCCCGCATCGCTACGAGGCAGGGAAACGTCAGTTTGAAGAGGAATTTGGCGTGCAAGTGGTCGAGAGCGAGCATGCACTCCGGGATCCGGCATGGCTCGCCCACAATCCGCAAGCGCGGGCGCATGACTTGATGGCCGCCTTTGCCGATCCGAATATCGATGGGATTATTTCGACCATTGGCGGTGAAGATTCTATTCGGCTGTTGCCCTTTTTGGACCTCGATGTGATCCGACAAAATCCGAAGGTGTTCATGGGGTATTCGGATACCACGATTTCCCATGCAGCGTGTTTCAAAGCGGGGTTGGTGTCTTTTTATGGACCCGCTTTTATGTCAGGTTTCGCGGAGAATACCGGGATGTTTCCGTATATGGTGGAATCCGTTCGCAAGACTCTTTTTTCTGATCTCCCCCGCTGTGCTTTTCTCGTATGCACCGGGAAAAGACCTCTCCTTGGATATCGAGCCGCAATCTGAGGTCTACGGCAGGGCAGTTGCCAGAGTGCATGCAGAGAGTGAGACATTTACTTGCTCTCTCGAACGCTTTCAACTGAACTTGGATCACTTACTGAGCACGCCCGTTCGGACGATTGAGTCTTTTTTGTCTCATCGTAAGGACGACTGCGAATATGTAAACCGCCTTGCTGGTAAGCTAAATGCAATGCTTGAAGCTCTTCCCCTCCAGAGCCTTGAGCGAGGTTTTTGCCACGGAGATTTCCATGGTGCGAACGCTCACCTGAATGATGACCAGGTCACCTTTTTTGATTTCGACTGTTGCGGCTTCGGCTGGCGGGCGTATGACATCGCAGTGTTTCGCTGGTGTGCCCGTCTGAATGCGAAAGAAAAGGAACGCTGGCCCGCGTTTCTCCGTGGCTATCAGAACGAACGTCCGCTAAACGAGCTGGACCTACACGCAACAGACATCTTTGTCGCGGTCCGCCATCTTTGGCTGCTGGACCTGCACATCCGTATGGGTTGTGACGTCGGATATAGTTTTCTGAATGACCGGTACTTTGATCGCCGCCTTGAATTCCTTCGCAAGTGGGAAGCTGAGTCCGAATGTGCTAATGCATCTAAAAACTGAAGCTCCAATAAAAATACGTCAGTATCAGCGGAGAGCAGGAGGCCATCTGGGAAGTCTACTTCCGCTCCACTCATGAGACAAACGCGAGGGACTGCCATCCCGATTTACTTAACAGGTGGGGCTAGCCGATAAGGACATGAACAGCCGGCATAGCGGCATGGAGAGTATCTCAGGGAGCGCACGGAGATTCCGGAATTCTTTCAGGTGCACGCGTGAGAATTGGGAACAGAAGGTAACAAAGGAAGCGAAGGTTTTATAATCGGAGGAACTCCGCATAAGGGCTCCTTCACAGCAGAGCTTCTTCTGTTCCAATTTCTCATCCTCCCTTTCCAGTGAGTCTCCAGAGACATGGAAGAACGAAGTGCTCCTAAAGTAGAGTTTTCTTAGATTCAAAGAACCGCCCCGGGTCGAGCCCGCTCCGAGTATCGCAAAAAATATTTGACCTCGCTCGCCTTGTCCTGCACTATGACTTGTTCTCTTATCGAGAGTGGTCGAGGGATCTGGCCCATTGACACCACGGCAACCGCTTACTTTTCCAGCCGCTCAGCCATTAACGACTTTGACTTGCACAAATGCATAGGTTCTCGGTCGCTGGTCGGTCTTTCGAAGGTAAGGTCAGGTGCTAAACCCAGCCTTGTGTGGTTTCTCTGTGCTCGTTGCGTTTTCGCAACACTGGGTCATGAGAATGTCGCTTGAGGGGTGATGAGAGTTGAGATTTATGTTTGCTAGGTTTGCGGCGCTTTTGCACTTTCTTGAACCAGGTTGATCAGTTTCAACTTAAACCCATGTTTTTAGACACGCCGCTTGGTGTTGTCCGCAAGCATAGGAGCCCTTCCATCGGTATTTTCGTGGCTCCCTCAAGAAAACCCTCCTAGGCCGGTTGGTGTGAATGAATAATGATCCTCCGTTATCACGTTCATTTTCACACTTTCTGCTCATGTCGAATTCCAGCTCCTACTTTAGCGAACTCAGATGTCGCGAATGCGGTCGTCTTTATCCAGCGGCGGCCATCCACATTTGTGAGTTTGATTTCGGGCCCTTAGAAGCCGCCTATCATTACGACGCCATCGCGCGAGACCTCTCTCGGAAGATTATTGAGAGCCGACCGCAATCCATGTGGCGTTACCGTGAGCTGCTGCCTATCGTTGGTGAGCCAAGCGTGGGAACGCAGGTTGGCTTTACGCCGTTGGTTAAAGCCGATCGCTTGGCTGAGGCTCTGGGAATTAAAACTTTATGGGTGAAAAATGATACCGTCAACTACCCCACCTTGTCGTTTAAAGATCGGGTCGTGGCGGTGGCCTTGAACCGGGCGCTTGAGTTGGGTTTTGAGGTGGTGGCATGTGCGAGCACTGGCAATTTGGCCAACTCTGTGGCTGCCAACGCCGCATCCGCCGGATTGAAAAGTTACGTTCTTATTCCCGCGAACCTGGAGCAAGGGAAAGTGCTTGGCTCACTGGTTTACAATACCAACGTGGTTGGTATCCATGGTGCCTACGATCAAGTAAACCGGCTTTGCAGTGAAGTCGCCCAGAAGTACGAAGTAGGGTTTGTCAACGTGAACCTCCGTCCCTACTACGCGGAAGGTTCTAAAACCATGGGCTTTGAAATTATGGAACAACTCGGCTGGCGCATCCCCCAACACACCGTGGTGTGCATGGCCAGTGGCAGTTTGCTAACCAAAATCCACCGCTCCTACCGTGAGTTTACCGACCTGGACCTGGTCGCTCAAAGCTCCTACAAAATCCATGGGGCTCAAGCAGCCGGGTGCGGCCCCATTAGTGCCGCGCACAAAAAAGGGACCGACATTATCAAGCCAGTGGCTGAACCCAAAACTATCGTGAAGTCTCTGGCTATTGGCACCCCGGCGGACGGGTATTACGCGGTTCATACCATGAGAAAAACCGGTGGCTCGGCTGAAGATTGCACGGATGAAGAAGTGGTGGAAGGCATCAAATTGCTTGCCGCCACGGAAGGCATTTTCGCCGAAACCGCCGGTGGAGTAACGGTTGCCTGCGCCAAAAAACTTATTGCCGCCGGCCACATCGGCAAAGACGATGAAGCGGTGCTTTGCATTACTGGCCATGGCTTAAAAACTCAGGAAGCCATCGTTGGCAAATGCGGAGAGCCACGCTTAATTAGTCCAAGCTTGCGGGAGTTCGACGAACGCTTTGGTGCAGAACTTGCGCCGCAATCAAAATCGGTGGTGGCAGCCTAGTCCCGGCCAGCTCCAGCACTCGACCTCTTTTCAAACACTAACCAAACCAAAAACTATTATGCCAATCAACGTCCGTATCCCAACACCGCTCAGAAAACTCACTAAAGAACTTGAGGTGGTTGAAGCCGAAGGCCAAACCGTCGGCGTGATCATCGATAATCTCGAAGCGAAGCATCCTGGCCTCAAAGAACGTCTTTGCGATGAAGAAGGCAATGTGCGCCGATTCGTGAACATTTTTTTGAATGACGAAGACATTCGTTTTCTGAATGAAAAAGAAACTCCGGTCAAAGAGGGTGACGAAATCAGCATCGTGCCTGCCATCGCTGGCGGCTAAACCGTTCCGCACCGTTCTACTGACCTAAAGCCCCATTCCCAATCCCCTTATGGCCGAAGAAAACCGTCGTTATTGGCTTCTTTATCCCAGTCGGCTTATCACTGAGCCAATCATTTATTTGCTTGGTCAAGAGCACGACGTCGTGACCAACATCCGGCAAGCTTCGGTCAATGAAGAAGTCGGTTTGGTCTCCCTAGAACTTTCTGGGGAACGCGAAGTGATCAAGCAGGCGATCAGCTGGCTCGAGCAGAAGGGCATTAAGGTCGAGCCTGTCGAAATCAATACCATTGAGGGCTGAGCCTAAGCCCTAGGTATCGGACGCAGTGTGGTACTGCGTGCGGGATGCCTCAGCCCGCGCAGCTTTCTTTGAGGAGTTGATGCAGCGATTCTGCTGATGCGGCTTGTTCTTCTTCCGGTTTGTCTGCCAGCTGTTCCAGCACACGAAGCAAACTTCCCACGCAGCGTTGATACTCACTAACCATCCCGGTTGGTGCAGCGATCAATATTGCAAACTTAATGTCAGGGCCCGACTCTGTTTCGAGGAAACGTGCAGGGGTTTCAAATTTGCCCACCGAGAGCAGCAGCCCTTTCACGTTATGAGAACGCAGATGAGGGAGCCATACCCCCGGACTTACAATCAAATCAACCCGGTCCTCCTGGATGTCCATCACATCCGCGCTGAGCTCCTTCCAGTTTGTTACCCGTGCTTCGTTTCGCCATACCTGAGCTAAAGCCTTTAAGCACTCACCCCGGTCGTTGCTGGGGAGGGACTCTTGATAAAATTTGGTGCCAAGAGCTTTTTCGATCAATGGATCTATCATAAGATGATTGAGACAAACGTAAGAAACTTATTGCGGAGAAGAAGATAACGTTCCGGCTTGGGCGAACTGAGTGCCTATGGAAGAGACCCGCCGCGCCGACGGTCTCTCGGATTCGGTGGCGGGCAACAGAATGGAGCCCAGTTCTTCCAGAAGTAAACTTTGCTGGGGCGCAGGAAGAAAGTCCATGGCATTGCGGTAAGCGTCGTGCTTTTGGTCTGCGGAAGCTAGCGTTTCTCGTAGCTCCTTAATGGGCTTCGAATTTCTACCAATTTGGTGCAGGGCCACCACCGCCGAAAGGTGCTCCACTTCATTTCTGGGCTGCTGGACACCTTTATTAAGCCAATGCTCTTCCGCCGGGCTTACCAGCTCAAAGAAGGTGCTGACCGCTTCCCTTACCACGAAAGCATCTCGATCCTGAAAAAGAGTCATCAGGTACCGTGTCGCACGAGAATCGCCCAAGGCGGCTAAGCCTTCAACCGCTTCAGCCCGCACCGACCATTCCGCATCTTTCGTCGCCATTACCAGATGCAAAAAAGAGCTATCCCGAGGCATAGCGCGCAGCGCGCTCACCGCAGCGAGTCTTACCTCAACGCTTGGATCCTGCACCAGCGAGCAAAGGCGGTTGTTGCAGTGGGACCAGCGCAGCAAGGATACGGTTTTCGCAGCATTTTCTCGTACTTTGGCTGAGTGATGCCGCAGAGCTGCGTGCAGAATTCCTTCAAAATCCTTTTCCTCACCTTGCGATGCTGCTACCAAATCACGAAAGGCCGAGGCTGCCATGCTAGGAGCATCCGAGGTGTTCATGGCTAGAAACATAAGGATCCTATGACGATGAAGGCCCAACTGCCCGGGGTCGCCGGCCAATGCTTTGTCTAAAGTTAGCATGGCTGTTCGTAACTCGCCATGCTCAACCAGCTCATCAAGTTGAGCGAGAAGGTGAGCGTCCTCGTTGGGCCGGCTGATGAGAAACACCACGGCCAGAACCAAAAGCACCGCAAGGGTGGTGATCAAGGTTGAGTTGTTGGTGTTCATAAGAAGGAAAACAATGTGTCAATCCGGAGCCCTTGCTATCCCTTCCTTTAAGTGCCGTTAAGATAGCACAGATGAGAGGACTTTGCAGCACGTAAAATCAAAACACATCCTCCGGCTTGCCAAGGACAACTAAGGTTGTGGGTTTCATGCCACGGGCAAAATTAATGCCCCAACTTTCGGCTCGCTTCCAGCCGGGTGGTATTTCCGGAAACAGCTCCGCCTCTGCTTCACTCGTTAACACAAGGATGCGAGACCCGGCCTTTTCCATAAACTCGATTGCCTTATCTTTGTTCACGTTATGAACGAAACCATCAATATACGCACGAAAATACCAGACCACACTCGGCTCACGAAAGTCAACAGCGCCAGCTTCCATTTCTGGGCTCAACCATTCCCGCGCGTTCTCCGCAAGCTGATGCGTGGGGAATAGCGGTCGGGCCATCCAACCGCCGAAGGTAACCACCGCGAGCACGATGAGCGCAGTGCGCCGCGCTTGCCTCAACGGCTTTAGGGGCCGTTGCTCACGGAACCAACGGCAAGCAAACAAAACAGCGATGGCCGGGAATGCCGGCAAGGTGTAGTGCGGTAATTTCGTTTTATAAAGCGTGAAAATTCCAAACACGATAAGCACCAAAATAAGGAGCACCCGGTCTTCAACCGGGTGTTGCACGCCACTTTTCCCTCGAATGGAGCGCACTAACCATGGCGTTTGCAGGCTCCACGGGAAAAAACTTAGGTAGAACCCCACCAAATAAAACGGCAGCAAGGCCACATACTCTACAGCATTTTTCGAACCGTGCCCTTCTTGGGCTACCAAACCTCGCTCCACCACATGACGCATGATGCCGACATCCCAAAAGTCTCCGAGACTTTGGATTTGCGCCGGGATTCCCCACGCAGCCATAATCCCTATCATTAAGGCAAGTCCGGGCAAACACGTCCCCACCCATCGGGCGGATGTCGGCTTGCTCAAAATTCCAAATCCAACGAAAGCCACCAAAGGAGTCCAAGCAATAGGACCTTTCGCCAGAAACCCAAGCCCCATGCTCAGCCAAAAAACTATAGCCCAGACCGCTCCACCGTTTTCTTTTCGCCACCACGCTCGCATCATCCATGCTGCAACAATCCCCAAACTGACCGAAAAAATCATCACCATGTCGGCCACTGCAGCTTTGGAGTGCATCAACACCTGAAAACATAAAGTGAACACGGTCGCGGTCCAAAAACCCACCTCCCCTGCTCGCTCCTTTAACCCGGTCGCTCTAGCGTAGTCGCGGGCAAACCAGGCCAAGAGCACTGCACAAGCCGCACCGGCCATGGCGCTGGGTAGCCGGGCTGCCAAATCCGTTTCCCCAAAGACCCGATAGCAAGCAATCTGCAGCCAGTAAATTAGAGGTGGCTTGTCATAGCGGGGCTGATCATTGAGCCAAGGAATCACCCAATCCCCGCGCTCATCCATTTCCCGAGCCGCCTCGGCAAAACGCGGTTCATCCCGGTCAATCAGCGGCAAACTACTCAAGCCCAGCACATGCACGAAGAATGCTAGAAAAAATATCCTCCAGCCGGACTGCGCCTTTTTTTCAAAAAATGCACTCACTTGCTGCATGAAAAATGATGCTGATACAAAACCATGCTCAAGTTATAGCAGGCTTTTTCCAGGCGTCTAGGAGCGGTGACGCTTGCATGAAAACATCAGGGTTCTTGGACACTGAGGGATGTTTTCATCCCGCCCGTCTTTGGTGTTTGCGATGCGCCTCCTCGGAGCGAGTCAGCGCCGCAGGATTATTCCACAGAAGAGTCTTGCCGGCTTCGGAAATGATTAAAGCCCACAATCGCTGTACCAAGGGCTACTCCTACTGCTAGGGTGATGGCCAGTGCAATGCGCACTTCGCGCTTTTCTAACGCATCCCGAACCTGGTCTGTGGCGTCTTGAGCAATTTTTTTGCTTTGGTTCCATGCCTCACTTTTTTCGGCCTGTTCCAAACTACGTTTCATTTGGCCAGCGCTCTGTTTCGCCACGTCCTGAAGTTGCGTGGTGGCTTCCTGAATCTTAACCAGGCCGACCTGCCACAAGTCAGCCAACTTGCCCATTTTATCTTCAAGTGTGCTATTCATCATCACACTATTAAGTCACGGCTTGCGCGGTGCCAAGCAGAAAGCGCAAAAAAGCCCAATTTTTCGTGGACGCTTTTTAGCCACCCGGCTTCTTCTCAAGCTCTCCCTCAGCGCAACCTCAGCGTAATCTTAAAGTCGCTAGCCCAATCAACGCGAACATCACCGATAAAATCCAAAACCTCACGATGACCGTGTTTTCTTTCCAGCCGAGCAATTCAAAATGATGGTGCAACGGTGACATGAGAAAAATGCGTTTGCCGCGTAGCTTAAAGCTGGCCACCTGAAGGATCACGCTCAAGGCTTCCAATACAAAAACACCGCCGATGATAACCAAGAGCAGCTCCTGCTTGCAACAAATGGCCACCAAACCCAAGGTGCCCCCAATTGCTAACGAACCTGTGTCGCCCATGAACACACGAGCTGGGTGACAATTGAACCACAAAAAGCCCAGGCCAGCACCTGCTAAGGCACAACATAGCACGCTTAACTCGGCATTCAGCAGGTTGCTCGGGATACGCAGATAGCTCGCTGCGGCTTCGCTCCCCGCCAAATAGGTAAGCACTGCAAAAGCGCCTGCCACCGTGATGGTGCAGCCGATGGCTAGTCCATCCAAGCCATCGGTTAGATTCACTGCGTTGGAACTGCCCACCATCACCACTCCATAGAATAAAATGGCCATAAAACCGATGTTGGCCATGACCGCTTCCTTAAAGAACGGGATGTAGATTGCACTTGCGTTCTGAGCGGTCTGCTCATCTGGACTAAAAATCAAAAATGCTCCCACCACCGCAGCGATGGCCAACTGACACGCCAGCTTCACGCGGCCGCTCATGCCATCCGATTTTTTCTTGGTTACTTTGCGATAGTCATCGACAAAACCTACCAAGCCCAAGCTGACCATGGTGAAGAGACCGAGCCAAACAAACAAATTATCCCAGCGAGCCCAGAGCAAAGTTGAGAACAACACCGCCCCAATAATCAGAATACCACCCATGGTGGGAGTTCCGGACTTATCCCCATGCAACTCAGCGAGCTTGTGTACCTCTTCTTTCGTCCGGATAGGCTGTCCAATCTTCAGTGAAATCAGCTTGCGAATAAGCCACTCCCCCAAGATCAGACTGAATAAAAACGCGGTGATCCCGGCCGCCACACCACGAAATTCGTTATAGCGAAAAACGTTAAGCGGTTGGAACCATTCCCAGAAGTTGTGTAGATAATAAAGCATGCTGGAAGGGTATGGGAATTATTCTTGGAGGCCCTCAATAATTAGTTCCATACGAGAAGCACGACTCCCCTTCAACAGCAACACGTCTTCCGGCGCAATTTCGCCTTTCAGAAACTCAACGGCTTCCTCACGCGTGGAGCAGGACTGAATTTTTTCAATCTTAGCTTTGTTCCCCGCTTTTGCCAAGCTCGCAGAGGTTTCCCCAACCGCCACCAGCAAGTTTACCCCGGCCGCCTTGGCTGCCTCAGCCACTTGAGCGTAGCCAGCCTCAAGATGCTCACCAAGCTCTCCCATCATTCCAAGAATCGCCACGCGTCTTCCCCCGGGCTTCAGCGGAGCGCTACCCAAAACCGCCAAAGCCGCCTGCATCGATTCCGGATTGGCGTTGTAAGTGTCGTCCAAAATGGTAACGCCATGCACATCGCGAATTTTCATTCTCCCACCGGGCAATTGGGCTTTAGCAATTCCGGCTGCGATTTGCTCCAACGACATCTCAAAAGCAATCCCGGCCGCTGCCCCTAAAAGCGCGTTTCTCACCATGTGAACTCCAGGGATTGGAACCTTCACCGCCACGCTTTGCCCGTTGTATTCGAGTTGAAATTCACTCACCTCAAAGGTGCTGCTGATGTTTTTGGCCTGCACATCACCGCGATCGAACCCAATAGTGATCTTTTTCGCCGAGGTCCGCGCACTCAGTGCTTGGCAAAACGTATCTTCCGCATCGAGAATCAAACATCCATCCGCAGGGAGTGCCTCGGCCAATGCCCCTTTTTCTTCCGCAATCTTCTCTTTGCTTCCCAAATACTCAATGTGCGCCGTTCCAATATTGGTGATGATTCCTACCCGCGGGGCAATCATCTTCGCCAAAGGCGCGATCTCGCCCTGATGATTCATTCCGAGCTCGAACACTCCGACTTGATGGCTTGATTCTAGCGCCAACAAAGAAAGCGGCACCCCGATGTGGTTATTCAGGTTGCCTTTGGTTTTCTGCACCGAAAACTTTTCCCCAAGCACCGCTGCTACCAATTCCTTAGCACTGGTTTTGCCATTGCTTCCGGTAACTCCCACCACAGGCAGCTGCATTGCGTTACGGTGGATAGCAGCCATTTTCTGAATGGCTGCCAAAGTGCTGGGCACTTGAATGATGGCAAAGTCATCCGGCAGAATCGGCAACTCGAAAATAATGATATCAGGCTGGATCATCGCCCCCACTGCTCCGGCCTTGTACGCTTCATCCAGAAACCAGTGTCCATCGAAAGAGTCGCCAAGAATAGCCACAAAAAACTCGCCGGACTTCAGCTTTCGCGAGTCGATAGAAAAACCAGTCACGGCGCGAGTGGGGGAGCCTTTTTTTAACTCTCCGCCGGTAGCTTGCACTATATCTTGAATAGTATTGAGGGCGCCCATTGTCGTAAGTTGTTGATTATGAATATATAATGAAAGCCAGAATTAGTAATTTGCAAAGTGTTCTTCTCCCTCCTCTGGTTCCTTAGGTTGCCCCAAGGCCCAAAGAGCGACATGAACATCGTCAAACGGCAAAGTACGATCTGAAAACTGCTGATACGTCTCATGCCCTTTTCCCGCGATCAACACAATATCGCGAGCTTCCGCCATTGCGACGCCACGAAAAATGGCTTCCCGCCGATCTTCAATACTTTCAAATCGCCCTACGGTCATTGCTCCTTCGATCATCCGAATAATTTCCTGGGGCTCTTCCCCCCTCGGATTGTCGGACGTGATAATGGCATAATCCGACAACTCATCAACCGCGCGCCCCATTGGTACTCGCTTAGCTTTATCCCGCTCACCGCCGCAACCGAATATTGTAATAATTCGGGCCGGATTCAGTTCCCGCAGCGTCCTCAGCACATTCACCAACGCATCCGGAGTGTGGGCGTAATCCACAAAGACTTTAAATGCTTTTTTCGCTGGGACCAACTGCAACCGACCGGGCACGGCCTCCGCCTCGGCTAAATCTTGAATGGCTTGCCTTAGATTCAGACCCATCGCGTGCACCGCAGCTAAAGCTGCGACACTATTGGCCACATTAAAGCGTCCGATGAGAGGAAGCCGCACCAAATACTGACGGCCCTGAGCGTGCAAAGCGTAACGAGTACCGCTAAAATCCATCTTGACGTCAGTCACCCGAAAATCGCAGGACAAGCTCTGCCCATACCGGAGAAGGGACAAACCTCGCCGTTGTATCAAGTCGGTCAACTTCTCTCCCCAACGACCATCCGCGTGAACCACCGCTACCCCGCCGCGGTCCGGCGACTGAAGCATCTCGAACAACTTCAACTTCGCCTCAAAATACTTCTCCATGGTCCCATGAAAATCCAAATGATCCTGACTCAAATTGGTGAAAATCCCGACATCAAAAGCAAGCCCGGCCACCTGTTGTACTAGTGCATGCGACGACACCTCCATGACCAAGGCGCGACATCCTTCATTACGCATCTCTGCAATCAACGCTTGCAGATCAACCGACTCAGGAGTGGTTCGAGAAGACGGGATGCGCCGCCCTGCGATCTCGTAGCCAACCGTCCCGATCATCCCCACCCGATGCCATTGCCGCGCCACTAACTGCCGCACGAGGTAGGCGACTGTAGTCTTCCCATTCGTGCCGGTCACCCCAACCACCTTCAGTTTTTCTGCGGGTTTCCGATGAAAAGCCACCGCCAGGTGGGCCATCGCAAGCCGAGGCTGATCGCTTTGCAAGCTGGCCACGCCTGGCACGTCAATCAACTTATCACTCAGCACCGCCACCGCCCCTCTCTGCACTGCTTGCTCCACATAAGCCTGACCATGCGCCAACTCGCCAGGCAGCGCGAAAAATAGAAACCCCGGCCCTACCTTTCGCGAATCATAGGCCAACCCTTGAATTTCAATATCCAAAGCGCCCGACACATTTTGCAAAAATGTCTCTGCCTGCATGAGAAGCTTTTCCAGCGTCATGACCAAGAATAAAGAGAGGAACCGTGTTTCATAAAAGAAAAAATTATAGACGAGTCGGTGCGGTGTCCGGCGCCGCAACTTCCTCAAGAATCGGAGATTCCTCTAGAGTCTGTGGGGGAATCCCTAGATGTCGCATGATTCTCGCCACCAGTCGCGAAAAAATTGGGGCCGCCACCGTGCCACCGCTTTGCGTGTTGTCCCATGGGCGGGGTTCATCAATCAGGACCATGATAACCACCTCCGGCTCCTCCAAAGGCGCGAACCCCGCGAAAGTGAGAATATTCTTGCCTAAACCCCTCTGAAACCCTCCTTGGTGCACTTTCTGTGCCGTGCCCGTCTTTCCTGCCACCCGGTAACCCTCTACCCCAGCTCGTCGCGCTGTGCCATAGCTTTCCGTAACGCCGAGTGCCAGACTCTCCCGAATGAGGTCTGCCACTGCGGGAGCGATCACCTGACGCATCCTAACCGGACGATGCTTTCGCAAAACCTCCCCCTCCGCATCAGTCACCTGCAACACAATTCTTGGGCTGACCAGCATGCCGCGGTTAGCGATCACACTCATTGCTGCGGCCATCTGTAATGGCGTTACATCAATTTCTTGGCCGATCGGAATACGAGTCACCGATATATCCGTCCAGGCACCGAATGGACGCAGGATGCCGGACTCCTCACCGGGCAGCTCAATCCCGGTTCGAGCCCGAAAGCCATAACGAAGCAGGTAGCTGTATAAATTGCGTGCCCCCAGTTGAACGGCCAGCTTCGCCGTTCCGATATTGGTCGAGCAGGGTAAAATATCTCGCACCGGCAAATAACCAAAAGGACGATGATCCACAAGATCCGTACCGGCATACTCCCACCGTCCGTTCTCACAATAAATCTCCGAATCGAACTGCACCAAACCATGACTCAATGCTCCGGAGACCGCGACAATCTTCATCACGCTCCCAGGTGTGTAGGAGGCTGCGATTGCTCTGTTGCGTCGCTCCTCATCCCCAAACTGCATCCAACTGTTCGGATCATAATGCGGTCGGGAACTCATCGCCAACACCTCCCCTGTTCCAACCCGGAGCACCACCACCGACATACCTTCCGCATTCAGCTCCTCGAAGGCATGATCCATCTCGCGCTCCACATAATCCTGGATGGTCATATCAATGGTCAAAGCAACATCACGGCCATTCTCGGGTGGCTCTTGGTAGCCGCGATAGGAGACAATCTCCCGCCGTTTGGCGTCGCGTTCCACATAACGAAACCCGTGTCGACCGGATAACTCCTCATTCATGCTCAGCTCAATCCCAGCCGAGCCCACCGCGTTATTCGTCAAATATCCCAAGACATGACCCAAACTTTTATTGTGCGGGTAAATTCTTACCCACCGTTCTTCAATGATAAG
>DAIRSW010000078.1:0-3365 GCA_036804205.1 Verrucomicrobiia bacterium
CCACCCAGCCTAAAAGCAAAAGCCATCGGAAATTACTCGTCTCTCGCCTCTTAAACGGGTGAAGAAGAGCCAGGAAAAAGACTGGAGCCACCAAATTAGCTCCGAACAACAGAAACAGGTTATTAAACTGCGATTCTATCCCTCGCTGGATCTTGCGCAAGTAGGCTTGAATGCCACCACGGGCTTCAATTCCGGCCTCATAGGTGCGCATTTGCGTCTCTTGACTGCCCGTGGCTCCGTTTGAAATGGCGGTATACGCTAAACCCGCAATCGAGCCGGTATGCTTGAAGTTATGCATGCAATACGGCACCAGAAAAGCTACTACCGCGACCGCAATCATCGCCGCACCCAACCCGGCCGGTCGCATCACGATAGCCACGAAAATAATGACCGGAAGTGTGATCAATAAAGTCGCCGGATGCGCTACGCCCAATAAGCCAAAAAACACCGCCGCGATCAGCGACCACACGAGGGAGCTTTTTCCATCCTCCTGAGCCACCATGCCTTTGGCGATAAAATAAGCTCCGCCACTGAACAAAAACATCATCAACATCTGCGGCAAGCCCGACATCGAAAATTGCCAAAACATGTCCGTGACCAAGGTCAGCCCCGTGGCGATAAAGGCCAAACGCTGGTCGAACAAAAGGCTGGCGAGAAAAAAGGTGAATGCTAGCGCCCCAAAGAAAAACAACATCGAAGTAAAAGCCACCACCCGATCCTGCGGGAAAACCAGATCCTTCGCAGCGTCCTTCGGTGGGGTAGCCCAGTCGTCCTTGGCAAAGCCCAAGCCCCACGACAAAACGATGGGATTCAGGGGAGCATGATAAACCTCCGGAAACGACTCGGTGGGAATACTGCCAGTTTGATTTTCAATAATTGGCACAGTGGCCGGTCGGATAAACCTCGTGCTATAGCCATTTCCGCGCGCCAGCTCACGGGCGATCTGAGCTTGATCCATACCTTCTGCGGTACCGATCCCTTTCAAGTTCATGAAAAGATAGACCAAAGTGGCAATCACCAAGCCGGTCAGCAGGAGCGCGCCACGAATAATAAAACCCAGACCACCCTGCTCAAGAGAGTGGATTGTTTGTTGAAGACTAGGAAGAGACATGATGGAATTCTCTCGAGGTCTCGAGAGCAATAGTTTTTGTGTTTATGGTGGGAGAAAGCCGTCCTGCCCTGGGGAGGCCAGCCAAACTCAATACTTTCGAGCCAGCAACTACTCTCACGTGAGACTAAGGAGTCAAGCCACGAGAACAAGAAACGAAACGAAGAAAGCCGTAAAACCGTGCAAACTCAAGTACGCAGAGATTCGTATAGGAGTTTCTAAAATTCGGGTTCGGACCGAAACACCCCGTGAGAATACTCATGCGCATCCACGTCATTTGTCGATTGGGCTTGCTCAAGCCAGAGGTTCCAATAGGCCACAAGTTCGGCATCGCTAAGGTGTTGAAGCTCCAAATCTTCCTCACTCAAAAATTCGTCACGTCGTCTCTTTTGATAGGGATCAAGCGGTTCAAACGGCATAAGGCAACACTCCTTCAGCGGACGTTTTGATCAATGCATGAGCCGACTTCAGATCCATGCCACGCAGACCTTGACTTAAGTCTCTCCATCGACCTGCCCAGTTCGTTGCGGCCTGTGCATAGCGATCAAGCCGAGCTTCGTTGATGGCGATCAATTCTCGTTTTTCAGCATCTAACGCCGCCGCCAATGCCTGGGCGCCTTCTGATGCCCTCGCCAAACAGGGGCGCTTCGGAAGCATCTCCTTCCAGACTTCTGGATAAGCGACTCGCAACTCCAACAAGTCGCGGGCGCTGCGAGAAAACGTGATTTGCTGCACGGGCGAGGACATCCGCCGGGCAAGCTCGCCCAAAACCACATAATCCTTCTCGCGATTGGTCAGCTTCATCATGGCAAGGTCGGAAAGGCCCACAAAAGGCGGGTTCTTGCTCTCTTGCTCCTTCCAAAGGGCGTCGAGCATATTTCTGCTGATGCGTGGTGGCCGGGTGAAGAAATCCGTGCGTATCCGCAAGCCATTTTCTTGAAATTCAAAGTGCGAACTCCATCCGTGTTCTAACCAAGCGATGTCAAGCGGTGCTCCAAAACGATAGGTCGCCTTTTTTTGAGCGAGCACGTCAAGAACATGGTTTAAAGCTTCTGAGTCTTCTTTCAAAATCCAATCCCCGTCTTTGCTCATGATGGCCAGCTTATGCAGCACCACAGCTTGCCCAGAGCAAATCACCGCGCGAAGTCGTCCCTTATTGAAAGCGTGGGTAAGATCGAGGTAAATATTGGAAGACACAATTTGAGGAGTTGGCTACCCAGAGAACTACCATCAAAAGACCGCAAAAGAAACCCTGCGGACAGAGAGACGACACTCGTTGCCCAATTTTTCTAGTCCCGACCTATCATGCCGACCTGCAGTCCCCGAAGCTCGGCCAAGCCTCGCATGCGTCCGAGGCAGTCGTAACCAGGGTTGGGATTCGGTTCCTTGGCGAGATCGTCCAGGATGCGATGCCCATGATCTGGGCGGAAGCAAAGCTTTGCAATTTCGTCACGCCGCAGATTCTCTTTCAAAAGTGCGTCCATCAGCGACACCATCGGCACCGCCCCGGTCAAGTGTCCCGCCTCATAATACGCGCCATTGGGCTCGTGCTGAATATTTCTCAAGTGCACCGCATGGATGGCGTGGCCCAGGCGCTGCACCATTCCGGGAAGATCATTCTCTTTCAGCACACCAAATGAGCCGGAGCAAAAGCACAAGCCGTTCGAGGGACTCGGAACCATCTCAAGAATGGTTTTTAAATCCGCCTCCGTGCACACAATGCGCGGCAGCCCGAGAATAGAAAATGGCGGGTCATCCGGATGAACCGCCAGTCGCACTCCAACTTCTTCTGCGGTTGGCACCACCGCTTCCAGAAAGAGACGGTAGTGCTCGCGGAGTCGATCAGCATCCAAACCGCGATATTTTTCCAGTAAACTTAAGACATCGCTCAGCGTGAAACCCATCTTACAACCGGGAAAACTATCAATGATTTTTTGAGCAAATTGATGCGACCGCTCAGCGTCCATGGAATGAAAAAAAGCTTCAGCCGCAGCAAGTTGCTCCGGCGAATAATCTGCCTCCGCACCTCGGCGCTTAAGAAGAAACACCTCAAATGCGGCGAAATGCACAGGATCAAAACGCAAACACTCGCTCCCGTCCGGCAACCGGTAAGAAAGATCGGTGCGCACCCAATCAAGAACCGGCATAAAATTATAAACCACCGTGCGAATGCCTTCGGCGGCCAGATTACGGAGAGAGACGCGGTAGTTCTCAAGATGACGCATAAAATCTCCGCTTCGTGTTCGGATCTCTTCCG
>DAIRSW010000078.1:3375-6566 GCA_036804205.1 Verrucomicrobiia bacterium
ACGGGGAGGGATTCTACCACAGCCCAGCTAAGGCCAGCGTCCTCCACCTCGGCTTTCCTCTCTCGGATGGCATCTTGCGGCCAGACTTCGCCATAGGGAAATCTGTGCAGTGCGGTAAAAAGCCCGGAGGCACCACATTGACGAATTTGATTCAAACTGACCGGGTCATTGGGACCATACCAGCGAAAACATTCTTTAAGTAACGCTTGCATCAGCGACCCCCTAAACCACCCCAAAAACCCAGGCAAGAGCTTTAACCCAAAACTTGAGTTGAAACCCTAACTCCCGCCCAGGAAACCGCGCATCCCTAGCACTCACAACCCGCCAAACATCCCAAGACGGCGTAAGCGCATTTTGGTAACGTTACCAAAATGCGCTTCACCGTTGTTCCCCCAGGCTCTATGGGCAAGGCGGAGGCCAAAGCGAGCGACAGTCCGTCGATCAAGCTGGGAACCCCATGCGGTGATGGTGTTGCGGAGCTTCGTGGCCAGCAAAAATTTCCCTGAGCCCTTCGCGGGCAAAGCCGGAATAAAAAATCCAGGTTGCGACTTGGCTCGGTCCAGCCAATAGTCTTTTTTCCGCAATACCTTGTGATGAGGTTTTGCTCACCCGAACCTCTTATTTCTCGCGCTTAGTGCGCGTTTTTCTTTTTTCTTTTTTCCGTGTTTAGTCCTAACGAAAGAGTCGAGCCCATTAACGTAGCCGATGAAATGTCGAGAAGCTTTCTCGACTATTCGATGTCGGTAATTATTTCCCGAGCCCTCCCCGATGCCCGCGACGGACTCAAGCCCGCTCAGCGTCGAATTTTGTTTGCTATGAACGATCTTCGGCTTTTGCCGAATCGCAATCACATCAAGTGCGCCAAGATTTGCGGTCAAACCTCGGGGGACTACCATCCTCACGGTGAGGCAGTCATTTATCCCACCTTAGTTCACATGGCTCAGCCTTGGGCTATGCGGGATATTCTGATCGACGGCCAGGGCAACTTCGGATCGCCCGAGGGAGATCCTCCTGCCGCCATGCGTTATACCGAAGCCAAGATGACCCATCTGGCTGCGGCGCTGATGGAGGACATGGAGAAAGACACGGTCGATTTCGTGCCCAACTACGACGAGCGCTTGACTGAGCCGGTAGTTTTTCCGGCAGCTTTCCCCAATCTTCTGGTCAATGGAGGCACCGGCATCGCGGTGGGTATGGCCACTAACATCCCGCCGCATAACCTAAGCGAGCTGGTCGAAGGCCTGTGCGCCATGCTGGAAAACCCTGACATCACCATCGAAGAGTTGAACCTCCTCATCAAAGGACCCGATTTTCCGACCGGCTGTCAAATCACCGGGTTCGACGCGATCAAACAATACTTCGCCACCGGTCGTGGATCGGTGAAGGTCCGCGGCGTCGCCGGAGTGGAAGAGTTGAAGGGCAATCGCGAGCAAATCGTGATCACCGAGATTCCGTACGCGGTCAACCGGGCCGACCTGGTTTCGCGAATCGCAGCGTTAGTCAACGAAAAAGTGATCACCGACATCAGCGCAGTGCGGGATGAGTCTGATGAGAACACCCGGGTGGTCATTGAACTGAAACGTGATGCCGTCGCCCAAGTGGTGATCAATAATCTTTACAAACACACCTCGCTGGCCACCTCGTTCGCCGTGAACATGCTGGCCATTGATCATGGCAAACCAAAGCTCTTGTCGATCAAAGATGCTTTGCACTGTTTCCTTGAGCATCGACGCGAAGTAGTACTGCGGCGGACGCGTTTTCTTTTGCGGAAGGCCGAAGAGCGTGCCGAAGTGCTTGAGGGCTACCTCATTGCCCTTGATAATCTTGACGAATTCATCCGGATTATCCGTGATTCCAGCAGCCGGGAGGAGGCCAAACAAAGGCTTTTAGGCTTTAACTTTACACGTGCGGAGGTCGAGGCTTTGGGCGTGCTCATTCGAAGTGAAGCTCGGCTCAATGCGGAAGGCCGGTATTCCTTTTCTGAGCCGCAAACCGATGCGGTGTTGGAACTGCGACTCTATCAGCTCACCGGACTGGAACGCGAGCGGGTCGAAAAAGAATACAAAGAACTGGTCAGAACGATCAAAGATCTTTTCGATATTTTAGCCAAGGAAACACGCGTTCGGAAAATTATTACCGACGAACTTCGCGCCGTCCAAGCCAAACACGGAAGTCCGCGTCGAACTCAGATCGTTCCGTCCGAGGGCGAGATGGCTTTGGAAGATCTCATCACCAACGAAGGCACGGTGATCACCATCACCCGCAACGGATACATTAAACGAACCGCAGTCAGCGCTTACCGAGCCCAGCGTCGCGGAGGTGTAGGCGTCAAAGGAATGACCACCCGTGAAGGAACCACCGCCGAAGAGCCCGGCGACTTTGTCGAGCATTTGTTCACTGCCTCCACTCACGATTATTTGATGTTCTTCACCAAAGACGGACGTTGTTACATCGAACGGGTGTACTCCATCGTTGAAGGGGGACGCAATGCTCGCGGGCGTAGCCTAGCAAACTTTCTTCAATTGCGTCCGGACGAAAAGATCGCCGCGATCATCCCGATCCGGAACCAGAACCGAGGCGACACCGATGCCACCTGGGATCCAAACACCTTTATCTTCTGTGCTACCCGCAGTGGTATCGTGAAGAAAAGCAATCTCTCAAACTTCGCTAACATTCGTAAAGGCGGCATCATTGCCATCAACATTGAAGAAGGCGACGAACTTATTGACGCGGACGTGACCAATGGGGATGACGAGGCTGTGCTGATCACTCGCCAAGGGATGAGCATTCGTTTTCATGAAGATCAATTGCGCGACCAAGGTCGGGCCACCGTGGGTGTCTGGGGCATCCGGCTGGATAAAGGGGACTACGTGGTTTCGCTCACTCTGGTTAATGAAACCGCCACCCTCTTGGTGGCCGGGGCACATGGGATCGGTAAACGCACCGGTTTTGCAGAATACCGCAAACAATCACGGGGCGGTAAAGGCATTATCACCATGAAAACGGGAGAAAAAACCGGCGAGATCGTGGCCGCGCTTTCTGTGCGCGATCATGAAGAGCTCATGTTGATTACTACCAAAGGTCAGATGACCAGGATTCGGGTGAAAGAAATCCGAGAGACCGGTCGCAACACTATGGGAGTCAAATTGATCAATCTTCGCTCCGGTGAGAAGCTTCAAGATGTGGCTCGC
>DAIRSW010000078.1:6576-13876 GCA_036804205.1 Verrucomicrobiia bacterium
GGTGGAGCCGGAGGTTGCGGTCGAAGCAGCCGAAGAGGTCGAAGAGTAAGCTTTTTCCCCAGTAAGAAATACCTGGTTTCAGAAGGAAGTTGGATGACACATCCCTTCGCCGGCCTTATTGTAAACGGCAATGGGGGGGCAATCCGACAAAGAACCGATTCTGGCCAGAATTGTTGGCATTGAAACGGAGTATGGCTGTTTAGTCACCTCGAACGAGGCAGCACCGCAGCATGGCTCTTGGCCTGGCCGGGTTCGTGATTATGCTTTTAAACAAGCTAAGCTTGGGGCTCTTGATCAGCATTATCGTGGTCACGAGGAGCCCCCCGGCAACGGAGGTTTTTTAATTAATGGTGGGCGGCTTTATTTGGACATGGGCCATCTCGAGTATTCAACTCCGGAATGTCTCGGCCCGAGAGACCTTGCCGCGTGGGAGATGGCCGGCGAGCTTCTGGTGCAAGAAACCGTGCGCAACATGGGCGCGGTTGATGAAGTCAGTTTCATTAAAAACAATATTGATCACCACACCAACGCCACCTTTGGGTGTCATGAGAATTATCTGATTCGACGTTACTCAGCTTTCCGGCCTGGTAGCACCGAAGCCTTGCTCTCGTTTTTAGCAACCCGCAGCATTTTCTCGGGCTCCGGACGGGTGGGCGTGGTCACTGACTATCCGACTCTTTTTGAAATGGACGGTGGCTCTGAGCCACGCTTTCAAATTACGCAAAGGGCAGATTTTATTGTTAACGACATTTATCAGTGGGTGCAATTTAACCGAGCTATCATTAACGCTCGGGATGAGCCGCTGTCGGACTTTCAACGGTTTCAGCGGCTGCATTTGTTGATGGGTGACGCGAATATGTCACCCTTCGCCTCCGCTTTAAAGGTGGGGTCGACGTGTTTGGTTCTCAGTTGTTTAGAGATGGGTCTTTTGCCAGCCAACGTGGCCTTGCTCGACCCGGTGCAATCGATCCGGCATGTCTCACGCGACGCCAGTCGCAAGTGGGAAGTGGATGTGGTTGGCGATCGAAAAACCACCGCGATGGAAGTGCAATTTGCGTTTTTGGAACTCGCCGAGTCGGAGCTGCGCGGAGCTGATGCGGATTTGGATTGGGCCTTAGTGGCCTGGCGGCAGGTTTTAGAGATGCTCCCGGAGCCGCCAGAACACGGCCTGGGGCTTATCGATTGGGCCACTAAAGAGTGGTTGCTCAAACAGTTCCTGCAAGCAGAAGGCACAGACTGGAACGATCCTCGACTCGCGAGTTTGGATCTGGAGTATCATCACATCTGTCCGAGCCGCAGCTTGCATTGGATGGTGCCCGTTTCGGAAGATCTGGAAAAGTTTCGAGACGACACGTTGGCGCAAGCTGAAAAAGCGGTGAGACTTCCCCCCTCAAACACTCGGGCCAAAGGCCGGGCTCTCGCCGTGGAAACCGCCCGGGACAGCCAGAATTCCGGTTACGTGATCAATTGGGACGGCTTTTCCATAGAAGGAAACTCTTATCTACCTATGGGCGATCCGTTTCTCACCTACGTCAAAGAGCTGCGTCAGCTTCTAGCAGAAACCCACAGCGCGTAGCGGAATTCGGAACGAATTTCGGTGGGGAGAAGACGTGTTATGCAAATGACCGCGGCCAAAGTCCGAGAAGCCCCCAGTGGACCGAAAAATCTTCGATTTTCCGCTACGCCATGTCACCATCACGCGACATGAGCCCTTGATCGCGTAGCGGAATTCGGAACGAATTTCGGTGGGGAGAAGACGTGTTGTGCAAACGACCGCGGCCAAAGTCCGAGAAGCCCCCACTGGACCGAAAAATCTTCGATTTTCCGCTACGCGCGGGTGGTTCTTCCCCCGCTATATAGGCAGTTTCCGTGCTTTCCCCCAAGCCGGATGCTCCTTCAGCAGAGCAAAGCTCGTGGCAATTAGTCTTTTGCCCTCCTCACTGCGATGCCAAGGAGACGCTCCACTGGGATGCGGCAAAGGCAGAACCTCCGCAGCACATCCCTCAGTTCTGTGGAGTTGTCCGATCGAATCTACCAGCTTAAGCGGTGGCAAAAACTGGTCAATAGCCAGCCGACCGACCGGGATGACCAACTCCGTTTTGAGCATGGCCATTTCCGCCTGCCACCACGCACGACAATTCTGAACCTCAGCGGGGTTGGGCCGACGATCCCCGCTCTGGCCAGGCAGCCGACCAGGATAACATCGGCAAACCGCCGAGAAATAAATGATGCTGCGAATGGCATATTCGTCGAGTTGGGTGTGCAACTGGAACCATTGGAAAAGCGTTTTTCCGGCCGTCCATGCAAAAGGTCGTCCCAAGCGAGGTTCATGAATCCCCGGAGCCTGCCCGAGCAGCAGAATGGGAGAGAACACTGGTGGACCAATCACCGGGGCACTTTCCATCAGCGGACACTGACGACACCTCAGCAATTTATTCCGCATCAAGGTGAAGGGATCTTGGTTTCGAACTTGCATCGGGGTTACCTCTGCGATAATTGATATCGATGAAAGCAAAACTCATTTTAATTCCTTTTTTAGCCCTCGGCCTAACGTTGAGCACCTCTCCCGTAAGTGCAGCGGAGAATGCCCAGGTAATCACTGTGAAAGTCGAAGGTATGACCTGTGGCGGTTGTGCTAAAAGTGTTCGTCAGGCCATCAGCGCCTGCGAAGGCGTCAAAGAGGTCAGCGTTGATATGGCGAAAAAAACTTTTTCGGTCACCGGCGAAAACATGACCCCAGAAGTGCTCGTCGCTGCAGTGACCGAAGCAGGCTACCAAGCCGAAGCCCAAGAGTAGATCTCCGCTGTCTCGGCAAAAGCAGTAGCTCCTGTTTGGAGTTTGCAGCGCATGGCTAAAATTTATCTCAAAACCTACGGTTGCCAAATGAATGAACGCGACTCTGAACAGGTCGCGCGCATGCTGGTGGAGCGCGGGCACGAGATGACTTTGCAACACGAGTCGGCCGATGTGGTCCTGTTGAACACCTGCAGCGTGCGGGATCAAGCTGAGCAAAAGGCTCTCGGCAAAATGCGTTCCGTCGAACTATCAAATCGCCAACGAAGCGATCGTGACCAGGTGATTTACGCTTTTATGGGGTGCATGGCCCAAAGTCGTGGCTCCCAATTGCTCGAAGAAAATCCCAAGGTCAGCTTGGTGGTCGGCACGCAGAAGTTTCATCGCGCCGCGGACCATATCGAACATCTTTTGCACCTGCGTTCTGCTGGCGCCGAAACCGACGACCTGCGTCAGGCCATTGTGGATGTGGACGAAGAACTCGGCTCCCAGTCAACCATCAAGGACCACCAGCTAAAGCCGCGTCAGAGCACCGCGTTTGTCTCGATCATGCAAGGCTGCAATATGAATTGCTCCTACTGCATTGTCCCGGCCACCCGTGGTCGCGAGCGCGGACGTCCCTTGGACGAGGTCGAAAATGAAGTGCGGGTCTTAGTGGATCAAGGGGTTAGAGAAGTGACCTTGCTCGGCCAGATCGTGAATCTTTACGGGCGTCACGAGTTTGAAAAGGTCGATGGCAAAAGTCCGTTCGTTCAGTTGCTGCACCGGCTGGATCGTATTCCCGGGTTGCGGCGGCTAAGGTTTACCTCGCCTCACCCGGTTGGTTTTCGGGATGATTTGATCGACTGCTTTGGCAGTCTCGAAACCTTGTGTGAGCACGTGCATTTTCCGTTGCAAAGCGGTTCCAACCGCATCCTCAAGGCCATGCGTCGAACCTACACGGTCGAAAAATATATGGGCCTTACCGAAAAACTGCGAGCGGTGCGTCCCGATATCGCGGTGACCACAGACATTATTGTGGGGTATCCTGGAGAAACCGAAGAGGACTACCTAGCCACACGAATGACGGTCGAGCAGGCTCATTTCGACAACGCCTTTATTTTCCGTTTTAGCCCGAGGCGAGACACCGTCGCAGCGACCTTGCCCGAGCAGGTCCCTGCCGAGGTGAAGGAGGCCCGCAACCAAGATCTGCTCAGCGTGGTCAACCACTTGGCCCGGAGTAAAATGGAGACTTTTGTCGGAGGTCCGGTTGAGGTGCTATGCGAAGGACCAAGCAAAACCCGCGCCGACCGTCTCCAAGGTCGGACTCGGCAAAACAAAATTGTCATTTTTGAAGGAAACCAACGCTTGATTGGAGAGCTTTTTGAGGTGCATATTCATGAGACAACCGGGTTCACTCTTTATGGGCGACCAGACGTAATATCCCACGCAGCATGATTGAACTTCCTTGGCTCGCCTCGGTATTCACCGGGTGGGAAAACGCACCAAACGCTCGTATCTATGACTTCCCCCTCAAACCGGTGGGAATCGTTCTCGGAGTGATTTTGATCCTGGTTCATTTATTTGCGCTGGTCCGCTCGGAGCAAACGAAAAGGGCGCTTTTGGCATTCCCGCGTTCCGACAAAGCCGGGGTCATCTTGCTTTTGCTTTCCGGCCTTTGGTTTTTCATTTTAGTGACCAGGATCGATCTGGGTGAGTTTCACCCTCATCGTCGGGTTTTTCTAACTGCAATCCCTTTGCTTTGCGCGGGTTCTCTAATTTTCCTTCGTGACCTCTTGGCTCCGCGTGCACTCTCTATGTTTCTGCTACTGGCAGCCGAGATTCTGCTAGATGCGGCTTTCTTACGAGAACCGGTGACCAGGCTGCTTTTGCCGACCCTGGCTTATGCGTGGATCTTGCTCTCCCTGGTGTGGGTTTGCGTGCCCTACGTCTTAAGAGACCAAATTACCTGGGTTGTTCAGTCACCGATCCGGTATCAGACGGCGGTTGGCGCAGGCTTAGTCTACGGATTGGCGGTTCTACTTTGCGCTATCATTTTTTATTGAAGCATGGCAGCTCTGTCTGAGGATCAAACTCAGGTGCCACGCATTTTAGTGGTGCGGGGAGGTGCCTTAGGCGATTTCGTCTTAACTCTTCCGGCCATTGCCCTGCTTCGTGAGGCGTTTCCTCATTGTCGACTGGAGCTGATGGGCTATCAGCATATCATCGAGTTAGCCAACAGACGTGGTTATGCCGATGCTATTCGATCAATCGATTACGGGCCTATGGCCGGCTTCTTTGCTGCCCGAGGAAACCTAGACGAGGAACTCGCTGCCTATTTTGCGGGATTTCAGCAAGTGGTTAGTTTTCTTTTTGATCCGGATGGCGTGTGGCGCGCCAACTTGCAGCGGGCCGGGGTGAAAAATCTGATTGAAGTTTCTCCTAAGATTCATGATGGCCTGCACGCCAGCTATCAATTGGCTCAACCTTTGCAGAGATTGGCTCTTTATCTGGATAATCCTGCTGCTCGTATGTATCCAAGCGATGAAGATTGTGCTCAAGCACTCCACTTTCTAAACATTCACGGAGTTCAGCCGACCGAGAAACTTCTAGTGGTTCACCCCAGCAGTGGGGGTGCCGCGAAAAATCTTTCACCTGAGTTTTGGTCGAAGGCGTTGACCTCGGTCTGCAAAAATTACCCGCATGTTCGGCGCATCGTTGTGGGTGGCGAGGCGGATTATGAGGTGTTGGATTGCTTGCAGCAAAACACCTCGGAGGGGATCATTCTGGCTCGTGATTTGACGCTTCCGACCTTAGCAGCCTTACTTCAAAAAGCATCGGTCTATTGTGGTCACGATACCGGAGTCAGCCACATGGCTGCGGCTGTGGGTGCGCCTTGCTGGCTGGCTTTTGGCCCCACGGATCCTGAAGTCTGGGCACCCCCGCATGAGCATGTTCAGGTTTTCCGGGAGCCAAACCGAGCACTCAAGGATCTAGCCTTTTCGGAGCTGCAGGGACAATTAGAGGCCTTCTTCGAACCCCTGCTCGGCAGTGCATCCTTGTAGCGGAATTCGGAACGAATTTCGGTGGGGAGAAGACGTCCCCAGCTCGATTACGATGAAGGAAAAGGTCGCGAAGCGGGAAACTAATCCACGCATCGGTTCACTCAACGGGTGAAAACGATCAATATCACAATCCCCGCTGAGCTCTTAACTTCATGCTCTTCTTTCCTTCATGGTGATCAAAATGACGCTCTCCAGGGTGAGGCTAACTTGAGCGTGCTGCCAGGACCGAAAATCTTCGATTTTCCGCTAGGCGCCCACTTTTAAGAGGCGCAATCCATTCTGCAGCTTTGCAACTCTGCGTTCCTGGCTAAAATTGAAGCATGGGTCATGTGTTGTCAGTGGGTCTCGACTTAGTTGAAGTCAGCCGTATCGAAAAATCCTTGGAACGCTTTGGAGATCGCTTTCTGGAGCGAGTTTTTTGTGAGCAAGAAATTTTTTATTGTCAGGCCATGAAACGACCGGGCGTTCACTTGGCAGCTCGGTTTGCTGCGAAAGAAGCTGCCTCCAAGTGTTTAGGGACAGGAATCGGCCAGGCCGCCAACTGGAAAGACCTCGAAGTGGTTCGACGCGCCAGTGGAGCCCCGGACTTAGTGCTGAGTGGGGCCGCCGCTCAAACCGCCCAGGTGTTGGGGATCGACCGGATCTTAATCAGCCTGACGCATACGGAGCATTACGCCGCAGCAAGCGCTGTAGCGGTAGGCAAAAATGAAGGCGCTCCGGCCTCGTAATGGTCTGATCTGCGAAAGCCAAAAGTCATAGACTCGTTGGCATGTTCTCACAAATATTCTACGCCCCTGCTGGGGCGATGGGTCTTTAGTGAGGTCCAGGTGGCTTTGCGCCACCGGCCTATATTCCTCAGGCCCTGCTGGGGGCCCGATAAAGATTGCTCAAGTTAGCACTTCCGGGGCCGTGCACCTGCCAGACTGAGCTAGCGCAGAAGCCTAGCGGCTTCCGGCTGCTTTTTCTTGGTTCTCGGTGTGTCGAGTTAGGGTTTGTCCAAGCGCGGTCAAGAGGCGTCGCGCCGCGGCATGGCTCAAAGCGACCCGAGTGTGGATTGGCATAACGCGGGCACCATTAGAATCGGTGACAATAGATGACGAGAAGTCTAAAAAGACTTCTTCCGCACCTGCTTGGACCAGGGCTTGCGAGGCGTAAATGGCTTGGGAGACGTCGTATTTAACACGGATCTCGGTTTTTTCTGATTTATTGGGGCTGCTCATGATTTGAAAGGTTTGATGGAGGTGAGGTTGAGGTAATAGCGGGTCCGGGAATAAGGGTAAGCTGACCCCGGATGCCAGCCGGCAAACCATCAGGCTCAGGGATTTTTACCTTGACCCGGACGGTGTTGACCACTGCGATAGAAACGGGCGAGATGTAATCAATCGTTCCTCGTCGCGAAGTATCAAAGACTGGAAATAACACTTCCACAGTTTGATCCGGCTGCAAGTGGGCAGCTTGATTTA
>DAIRSW010000079.1:0-13731 GCA_036804205.1 Verrucomicrobiia bacterium
CAATCACCGCCGCTCCATAGCCATTATGCAAAACATGATCTTCTAATGTGCAAATGACTTCGCACCCACGCGCAAAAAACTCCAGCGTGGCAGCGTCAAGAGGCTTGATCCAGCGAGGATTAACCACTGCCGCGTCGATGGCGTGCTGTTCCGCCAACACCTTCGAAGCTTCAAGAGCCAATTCATGCATATTTCCCAAACCAAAAATTGCGACCTGCTTCCCGTGTTTGACCACCTCAGATTTTCCAATCTCCAGAAGCTTAGGATTGCCACTTGGACGCACACCCATGCCCACGCCACGGGGATAGCGCACCGCGATAGGACCATCTTTGTAGTGCAGCATGGTCCAGAGCATATCAACAAACTCAGCTTCGTCCTTGGGCTGCATGAAGACGATATTCGGAATATGCCGCATGTATCCGATGTCAAACAAGCCGTGATGCGTGCCGCCATCGTCCCCGGATAGACCAGCGCGATCCATGCAAAACGCTACGTTAAGATTCTGCAGGGCCACGTCGTGAATAATCATGTCGTAGGACCGCTGCAGAAAGGTCGAGTAAATTGCGACGAACGGTTTATACCCATTGGTGGCCATGCCGCACGCAAACAACACCGCATGTTCTTCGGCGATTCCTACGTCGAAATATCGTTCCGGAGCCATCTTGGCGAAAATACCTAAACCGGTTCCACTCGGCATCGCGGCGGTGATCGCCACCATTTTTGAGTGGCTTTCCGCAAACTGCCCTAGGCTCATGCCCATCACCTCCGAGTAGGTCGGTGAGGTTGTCTTCGCAGTTGCTCCGGTCTCAAGCTCAAACTTACCGAGCCCATGAAATTTGTCCGGCTGCTCAAGCGCTGGCGCATAGCCTTTGCCTTTTTCGGTTAGAATGTGGAGAAGAACCGGCTCGTCCTGGTTTTTAAGAAACTCGAGGGTTTTGACCAAGGTCGGAATATCATGCCCATCAATCGGTCCGTAATACCGAAGGCCGAACTCTTCAAAAATCACACTCGGCCAAAGGATGTGTTTAACGCTTTCTTCGATCTTATGTGCAAAATTTGCGGCCTGTTTCCCCAGGATAGCTTTGACAAAAGTCGCGGCTTTTTGGTGCAAATGCGCGTAGGTCGGGCTGGTAGTTATTTTGTTGAGATATCGGGCGATGGCCCCCACGTTTTTGGCGATCGACCACTTATTGTCGTTCAGAATGACGATCAATTTTTTGGTTGAAGTCGCCACGTTGTTTAAGGCTTCGAAGCTCACTCCACAAGTGAACGCAGCATCACCGGCGACGCAGACCACATGCTCATCACTACCTTTCAAATCACGGGCCGCCGCCATCCCCAAAGCAGCCGACAGCGCTGTGCCAGCATGCCCCGCCCCGTAAGAGTCGTGCTCACTTTCGGTGCGCAGCAGGAAGCCGTTAAGCCCCTGATACTGGCGAATTGTGGAAAAACGATCCCGTCGTCCGGTCAGGAGCTTATGCACATAGCCTTGGTGACTTACGTCCCAGACAAACTTATCCTTCGGCGTCTCAAAAACCCGGTGCAGGGCAATGGTAAGTTCCACGACGCCTAGGTTTGGCCCGAGGTGCCCGCCGGTTTGAGATAACACCGAGATGAGTTCGTGCCGAATTTCTTGGGCCAACGCGTTAAGATCATCCTCCTGGAGAGCTCGCACGTCCTCCGGCGATTGAATTTGCGACAAAAAGTTGGTCTCAGGCGGTTGCGTAAGTACTATCTTTACCTGTTCCGGCACTGCTGCGTCATGAAGAGGAGGGGTAACAGGAGATTCCAGGCTGGTGTCTTTGGAGGCAGATTTCATGAGAAAAACATAACGTGCCTTTTAACGCCTGAATCCATCAAGAGCCTAAGGCAATAAACACTACGACGATTGACCGCTCAAAGGTCGCGAAATAGTGAAAAAACAAGAACCCTCATCAAATAAAAGGCAACATTACTGGGACTTGGATTGATTCAACACTTCAAGCCGCTTTTGGGCGCTGCTCAAGTGCTTGTCGCAGACCATCAACAATTCGGACCCCCGCTGGTGGGCGCCCAAGAGTTCCTCTAGACTTAGCTCGCCGCCTTCCATTTTGCTGAGAAGCTCTTCCAATGAAGTCATTGCCTCCTCAAAGGAAGGCGTGGAAGATGCTGAGGCATTTTCTGAGTTATCCATCAATACAGAGCGGGGTTTACTCTGAGTGACTTAGAGCCACTGCACGCGGCGGCGGCACAAACCAAACTAAGATCCTGCAAAAAAGCAGATCCCGCAACCACGAGGCAAGGCCTCTAGACTAGGCCAGCTTCTTTAAGCGTGCCGTATGCGCCGTTTTTATTCAGTGTCTTCAGACCGCGAGCCGAGATCTTCACTGTAACAAATTTTTCCAGTTCGGGCACCCAGATGCGGCGTTTCCTCAGGTTAATGTCGAACGTTCTGAAATTGGTTTTGGTCACATGCCGACCGACGCCGCCTTTTTTCTTGGCGAGGCCTCGGCGATGGATAACCTTCCCGCGACTTGGGCGGGCCTGAGTGATGTCACATTTACGAGCCATAGGATGTGGAGTGGTTGTATCTTAAACGATGCTTAGTGGAATCCTTGAATTATGAGGATTAGGAAATTCGCGCTTTCTCTAAGAAAGTCAAGCGTAAGTCGTGTTGCTACCCGCCCTCGTAGTGATCTCGGATCCAGGCCTCGGCGAAGTAACTCAGAATAATATCTGCGCCAGCTCGCTTGATCGCTAACAAAGACTCATCTCGTGCCCGCTTGCCATCAAGCCAACCCAAGCGACCGGCGGCCTGAATCATGGCATACTCCCCACTCACCTGATATGCCGCGATTGGCAAAAGCGTGCGCTGACGCAGCATCGATATGACATCAAGATAAAAACCAGCCGGCTTGACCATCAGCATGTCAGCACCCTCCTCCTCATCCAAAGCGGTCTCCCACAAAGCTTCGCGCCGGTTGGCTGGGTTCAGCTGGTAAGTTCGTTTGTCTAGGCTGGGCGTTCCTGCTGCGTGTGCACTCCCCACCGCATCCCGAAACGGCCCATACAGACAGGAAGCAAATTTTGCTGCATAGGATAGAATAACGGCGTGGTGATGACTTGATCGGTCCAAGGCCTTTCGAATGGCCGCCACCCGCCCATCCATCATATCGCTCGGAGCAAGAATATCGGCCCCGGAGTTGGCTAGCAACACCGCTTGCTCCGCCAGAATCTCCACTGTGGCATCATTATCCACGTCACCAGAAATCGGATCTAGCACGCCATCGTGGCCGTGAGTCGTAAACGGGTCTAACGCCACATCTGCCACCACCAACATCTGAGGCACCGACGCCTTCACTCGTCGCACCGATCGACAAACCAAATTCTCCGGTTCCAGAGCGTACGACCCGTTAGCATTCTTTTCTTTTTCTGGGACGACTGGAAAAAGTGCCGCTGCCCTAAGACCCAGATGCCATAGCTGCGCACAATATTCGCCAAGCCGATCCAATGGTACACGCTCGATCCCCGGTAATGCGGCTAGTGGCTCAGGACTCGTTCCTTCCTCGGCAACGAAAATCGGCTGCACAAAATCCGAAGGATGCAGCCGGGTTTCTTGCACCAAATCGCGCAAGGCTTGGGTAGAACGTTGGCGTCGTAGTCGTTGAATAAGATTCATGCAAGACTGCAACCAAACACGATAACTTGGTAAAGGCCACTCAATCTTCTCAAGCCGCGTGGAGGGACTCAAAGGACGTGGGGACCAAAGGACCGCAGTTGCTGATTTTGTGTTTGCACCGCATGCTTTGGCGATGGACGAACTCTTTCCCACAGCACAGGCTCCCACCCTTAGACCGGATGCCCCGCTCGCTGAGCGAATGCGGCCTTCTACTTTCGACGAGTTTCTAGGGCAAAGCCATTTGCTTGGTCCAGGTAAACTGCTCCGCCGCGCCCTTGATGCCCAACGCCTCCAATCCCTTATTTTGTGCGGGCCACCTGGCACCGGCAAAACCAGCCTGGCACGTCTCATTTCCCAGCAACTCGACCGGCCTTTCCGATCCCTTAATGCGGTGGAAAGCAATGCGAGCGAGTTGAAAAGCGTGCTTCGAGAATCCGCTCGACTCAACCAGGCCCCGGTCCTTTTTTTGGACGAGATCCATCGCTTCAACAAAGCTCAGCAGGATCTCCTGCTGCCCGAAGTGGAACGCGGCGGCGTGACCCTCATTGGTGCTACCGCTTTGAATCCCGCGTTCTCAGTCATTCCCCCGCTGCTCTCGCGCTCGCTTGTGTTTCAGCTGACGCCGCTCGAAGTCCCCGACCTGATCCGGCTTGGCGAACTCGCTTTGGCCGACCACACGCGAGGGCTCGCAGACGCACACCCAGTGGTCAGCCCAGAAGCCCTACACCTTCTCGCCGAGCGCTGCGATGGTGATGCGCGACGCTACCTTAATGCACTTGAGATCGCGGTCCGCTCCTCCCCACTCCAAGACGGGGTGCGCAGAGTCGATGCCTCCGCAGCTGCCGAAAGCCTGCAAACCAAAGTCATCCCGCATGACGCAGATGCCCACTACGACACCATCAGCGCCTTGATAAAAAGCATCCGGGGTTCTCATCCGGATGCTGCCATTTATTGGCTGGCCAAGATGCTGGCCGGTGGAGAAGACCTACGCTTTCTGTGCCGTCGCCTCATTATTGCCGCATCCGAAGACATCGGCATGGCCGATCCGCGCTCCTTGCAAGTTGCCGTGGCAGCCCAGCAAGGGGTGGAAGTCGTGGGCCTTCCGGAGGCTCAACTCATTCTCGCGCAAGCGGTCATTCATTTGGCTACAGCGCCAAAAAGCAACAGCTGCACCGTGGCAATCGGCGAAGCCATGCAAGACATCAAAAAGGGACGCGTGCTCGCCGTTCCGGACGATCTACGGGACGCGCACTACGCCAGCGCCAAAAAACTGGGCCGTGGGGTCGGCTATGAAAACCCTCATGAAAAAACCGGCCCGGACACCAACCAATACCTGCCCGAACCAACGACATACTACAAGCCAGGCGACCGCGGCTATGAACGCCATTTCCGCGCAGAAAACGAGAAATAGACTTCGCACGTAACCGGCCCATTCTCTTAGCCGTTGACCGACCGCTAGCGGCGACAACATCTAATGCCCACGTGACTCCAAGGAGCAAGAGTGCGATGTGATTTCCACCACTGGGTCGCCTCGAGTAAACCACATGGGGGACATTCTTATTCCTCGGTTTGCTTACTCGCCCCAGGAAGTGCTGTGGCCCGTTCGTCGGCAGTGAAAACGTAAAGTGGCACGGGTTTCCATCCATCCTGTCCACGATTCCGGTCGAGCCACTCAAAGAACTCGCTCGAGCTGGAAAACGATCGGTTGGCCAACCTACCAGCTGCCGATGACACAAATCGTTCGTTGTGCTCGAACCGAGGAACGTCTTCACGAAACATACCTAAAGTGGCGAAAAGACGCTTTTGCAAATCGGGCGAGTCCACTTGTTTGATTTTCTCTACAAGCTGAGTGACACGAGCGCTGCGGGCTGATCGTGTAAGTTCCGCCGCAGACTCGATTCGTCGTTGGGCTATTCCTGCGAGGGCAGCCATTCTTTGTTGGGTTTCCTCCCAACGATCCTCGGCGGCTTCGAGTAGAGCGAGTTCTTCCAACACCTGAGCGAAGATTTTCGTTTTATGATGCTGTGCCCAATGCAATTCATGCGAAGCGACGAAAACTGATATGTAGAGCAGCGCGTTATACGCCAGAAGAATCAAAGAAAGGGCGACCAGTAAGCCACGTGACACAGATCGAACCAGGAAAGGCAACCGAACGATACAGCAGAGCAGAAGCAGACCACTCGCAAATACCACTGAGGGCCAGAACAGGTGTAGTAACCCTGGCGAGTTCTGAAGAGCCAAGCGAGCGAAGTCTGGCAAAATCAGCGCCTCATGCAATTCGCCGTATAACCCGATAACTTTTGGCGCTGCAACAAAGAGGCCGATCCAAAGCAGTATGAAATTGATCCCCGCAATCAAAGCTGCAAAAAGTGTGAGTCCCCAAAAACCTGTCTTCATACGAATATTTAAAAGCCTAAGCGGGCGGCAGCATCCCCTTCAAGCAAAATATGTATTCTAGCCGGGACACAAAGGGAGGGGTCAGGGGCGTCTCAGCGTCACACTTATTTGAATGTCGTCGCTCCTGTCCGCTCCGTCCTTACTGCTCCCATCCGGACCCGTTGACCAAACTCGAATCACCTGAGAGTCGGAGAAATCCGTCCGATAAGGAAATTGCCAAGGATCAACAAAATTGCCTCCCACGATTTGATTTGGTGGTGGATCGATAAACACCATCTGGTGCGGATTATCCCCCATGAGTGTTGAGAGTTGAGTGGCGGGCTCAGAAGAAGGTAGGTGGCCATACTCTAGATAGAAGACGTGCAAGGCTGTGGCCAGCATGGAGACATCGTTCAAAGCCTTAGCTTTCTTTGCAGGCCCCGTAGTCTTTGGAAAGAGGATGCCCAAAAGAAACAATGCTGCGAGGAAAAGCAAAAGTATCGTGAATGGGATGAGGCAGCGCACTTTTTCTTTGGTTGTAGGACGAGAACCGCAGCCTCGGCCTCATTTCACATGGGCAACCCAGAAAAGATGCTGCTGCTAGTCCACCAAGCGAAGCATGCGGCAAAACCACATCCGATCAGCAACAATCCAATCCTTGCTTTTTTCCACCTATCACGAAACTCGGAGAGCTGGATGAGGACGTCCGGAAAATAAGCGAAGCAATAGAGAACGTTGGCAAGCACCGCGAGCACAAAAAGCCACATCAGCACCAGCGGCCAATCAATCGACCGACCGTCCGATACCGCTGTGATAGCATGCCCTACAGTGATAGCTGCCAACACGCCATTGTAAGCTACGCGGCGCGGTTCCCAGTAGCGCAAGGCATCGGATATGGCGTTCGACAGAGGGGACATTTCTTTATCAGTTAGCATAGAGGACGGCCTCCGCAAGCGTGGTAGGACATACCGCGAAACGGGTTCGTCTTTTCACGCTTTGATGTGCTCTTCATTATAGAATTGGTCAGCCTACCCAAATAAACGAGAGCAAGCCACGATTAGTCAAGATTGTTTGGCAAAAACACGCCATGCGGTCGGTCGCAAAGAGTCGGCGAGGCTTTCCATTCCTCTAACGCTTGCCGCCCCACACGACGCAACTGCCCACCGAAAAATCTTCGATTTTCCGCTACGCACCTGCGGCCTTTCACTGCACACGCCAATCAGCACGTAGAGGAGTTTGAAAACTGAGGACGTCCTTCTCTCTTGGCATTGAGGAATTATGACTAAAACGTCACTCAAACGTCACTTGCCCTTGGGTAGCGAACACGATAAAAGGAGCACCTTCTTCTTGAATCCCGTTTATTTTTTATGATCCCCACAACTGTCAACCATGCGGATGAGACCGGTGCGGCGCCTGACCTGCCATCTGCACATCCGCCTTCATCCGCGCCTCTTCCTCAGCAGGAAACCGATGAGCGTCCGGCTTATTCACACGCTGCAATTTACATGCTGCGCACTGTACACCAACATCACGTGCACCTGAGCGCAATGGCAGATCAAAAAGCAAGCATCTTGTTGGGAGCCTGTCTACTAGTGGCGACAATCTGTTTTTCCCAAATCGGCAACGAGGCAGCGCATCCTTCCTTATATGTGTGGGCCGCGTTTTCCATAGTAGCGGCCGCTGTTGGTGTGCTGGCTGTTTTGCCACGGTTTGGTTCCAAGAAGAAAACCCGTCACAATTCACACCCCAATCTTCTCTTTTTCGGAAGTTTCGCTGAGATGAGCGATGAGCAATTCGGAGAAGCTATGCTACAGGTAACTCGTAACGACGAAACCGTCATGCAGGCGATGATCCGGGATATTCATCAAATGGGCAAGGTCTTGCGTTTCAAAAAATACCGTTACTTGGCGCTAAGTTATCAAGTCTTTCTATGGGGTCTTCTGGCATCCTTGGGCACCGCGGTTGTGACCTTCCTAGCAGCCGAGCTAAAATAGAGCTGACTTAGGGTCTAGCCGTCTAGGCCCATAGTGCAACTTGAGGATTCTCTATCCGCCCGGCAGGGCTGGAAGGATATTAGAGCCACCGGCTATTGTTCACAGCACCTGCGGCCTATTGGTTGTGCCTAGTTACTTCGCCTCATCGGGATCCAACGCTTTCAGCCAAATGGGGTGGGTTTCTTCTCCTGCAAGAATGGACTCTCTCCAGGTTTTTAGGCCCGGTTTCCTTCCGAACGGGAAATCTGGCACAGGCACAAATTGATCGAGTCGCTCCCTAGCGTGCTCGACCAACTCCTCGAAACGAAAAGGACAGATCTCCATAGCAGCTGCCAGTTCTTTCGGCCCTAGCTCAAACGTGGCATCGCCGTCCAGCGGCATTTGCATGGGTGGCAAAAGCTCTCTATTACAAACCACACGCAGCCAAACCTCTCCCTCGTTCGGATACTCATCCGGCCAGCTGACCGGAAAATGAAAGCGACGTCCCCAAGCCCCTCGGTGCAAAACGTCTCCCGCATCATGATGCGATAAGCAGACTACGAATGTGATAGTTTCTCCCATGGTGCGTGCGGGTTGATCTACTCACTCCGAGCCAACACAGAAATGTCGGTAAGTCGGCTGATTGTTTCCGGCTGGACCGGCGCTTTTCTAAACTCGGTCACAGAGATGTCGCGTGCCTTGATTTCGCCAAGAATCTCGTTAAACGAGGGGGAGGGGGCTTGACCGGACCCTTCGGCTTGAGCGGCTTCAAAAGCGGAGCGGAGCAAGTGCTGATCCTCGAGAGGCCGTGGCTCACCGATAATTTGGTGAAATCGAATGACTTCAACCTGGTCGTTCTCCAGCAAGGTCGGTTTCAGATCAAAGACAACCTTGCTGTCCGCCACCATCGCCTGAATGTTGAGACCTTCGTTATCGCTTCTTTGAACTTCCTGTGGGTATGGATGTCGGACGCCGTAGAATCCACGAAGGGTGACTTTCTGAAAACGAATAACGTTTTCTTGGTGATGGCTGGCCCAGCCCTCCCGAATGCTATCCGGAAAGCTGTGGTTCAATTCCGCGGCACGGTGTTCACTCGTCCAAAAGCCATTGAACGTAGCACTTTGATCGTTGAGCCGTTCGAGAACGTCCTGAAAAGCTTGGTCAAGGATTCCCTGGAGGTCCGCGTTTTGAGTCGCAACTGAAAAATTGAAAATCCGTCCTCGCTCGACGGTTTGAATGGACTCTCCCTCAAGCAAAGCTTTGAGCTCGGCCTGGAGCATCGGGCGGAGCTCAAAAACATCCGGCACTTGAGGGTCCAGCTCAGGGAAGGTGCTGATGAGGCTTCGCACGGCGTGAAGATCATTTTGTTCAAGACGGCTTAGGATCTCCGAGATGTGACTGCTCGGGTGAAGCTCCAGAGCAGCTCTAAGTAAAGAGGCGGCCTCTGAAATTCTTTCGGATTGCACGACCGCATTGAGCCACATTCTATCGTCCTGTTCAGGCGGAATCGCAGCTCCCGGTGTCACGAAAGAAAGGAGAAAAAAGCTTAAGACCCCAGCCAAACCTTTGAGGCTTCGACGGGGTGCTTGCAAGTAGGGGTCGACCATAACGTTGTGAAAGCAATGTATTTGGCTTCACGCCTTTCACAACTGACTATCCGGAGGTCCACCTTTATTATGCTCAGCATCACCAGGCCCCCGGCACTCGGCACGCACTACGGACAGGTATTCATATTTCCACAACGTTTTTTGCTCGCAAAATCTGTTTGCTCGGCTTTTGTTGCCAGCGCATGAGGGCTTTATTTTTTGCGTTAGCATTGCTGGTCACCGGCTGGGGAACGCTTGCTTCCAAGGCGGAATCTTTTTCTACCGAGTCGATCCGCTTTCAATCCGGTCTTATGGTCGGAGTTAATAATCCAAACGATTATGTAATCCAACCGAATTGGCTGATGTGGTATCCGGCGAGGCTCCAACACCCCACGCAGAGTCGGGGTTGGAGCTTCGGACTTACCGCGCAGAATATTCTGGAAGGGCCTGAGAACTTGTATGTGGGGGGCGTTTTCGGTTATCGCTGGGACTTTGCCAAGCGTTTTCTGGGAGCCACCGCCTTTATCGAACCGCGCCTTGGCATTGGTTGGATCGACAGTAGCGGCGAAGAGCTTGCTCAAGGTCAGAATTTCACTTTTAACCCCGCGGTTTTGGTGGGAGCCAGTTATCCGCTCGGTGAACGCTGGTCCTTGGAGGTCGGCGGGATTTACCATCATCTTTCCAACGGAGGACTGTCCGAGCCTCGACGACGCAATACCGGGCTCGATAGTTTTGGAGGCTTTTTAGGCCTGGGCATTGCATTTTGATTTGAGCACGCGGATGGTGTTCAACACGATATGAGCGAATCTTATGATGTGATCGTTGTTGGCGCAGGGCATAATGGTCTGATTGCCGCAAATTACTTGGTTGATGCAGGGCTGAAAGTGCTCATTCTCGAACGCCGCGATGTGGTCGGCGGTGCCGTGTGCACCGAAGAAAGGGTGCCTGGCTTTAGATTTGATGTGGGTTCATCGGCTCACATCATGTTTAAAATGACGCCCATCATGAAGGAGCTGCGGCTGGATCAGTATGGCTTGGAATATATTGAGATGGATCCGTGGGCGTTTCATCCGGTCGAAGGAGTTCCGGGTGGACTGGTCTTTTGGAGAAGCGTGGAAAAGACCTGCGACAGTATTGCTCGCATTTCTCCACGCGACGCCCAGGCTTATGCGGATTTTGTGAAGCATTGGGGCGAATTGAACGAAGGTGTTTTTGAGACCTTTCTTAAACCACCGACGCCCGCGAATTTGTTTGGGTCCATTTTTAAACGAAACCTTACCAGTTTTCGTTCGCGAAAGCTTTGGAGCAGCCTAGAAACTGTGCGTCAACTGATGTCCAGCTATGGCCGGGTCATTGAGGAGACGTTTGAAAGTGAACCACTTCGTGCTGCTCTGTCTTGGTTGGCAGCGCAGTCTGGGCCCCCACCAAGCGAGATTGCCACCGGCGATTTTGTCGGTTGGTACGCCATGATCCATCGCCACGGAGCCTGGCGCGCCAAAGGCGGTTCAGGGGCACTGACTCAAGCTTTGGCCGCACGTTTCCGTGAAAAAGGTGGAAGGATTGTGCTAGACGCCTCGGTAAAGAGAATAAATCCCGCTGGTGGTGTCCGGGAAAGATTCAAAGTGGAAACCTTGCAGGGTCAATTCACTGGGGCATCGATCATGTCGGCTTGCCATATTCAAACGCTGTTTAAGGCGCTGCACCCGGATATCGCACCAGACTATCTGCGCCAACGCATTGAGCATCTCAAAGTGGGCAATGGCTTTGGAATGGTGGTGCGCCATGCTGTGAGTGAGTTGCCGCAGTACTTGGGGCAACCACGAGATGAACGAGGAGTTTCCCCGGCGCACTCCGCTTTGCAGCTTTTGTGTCCAAGCCGAGCTTACCTTGATTATGCCTATAAAGAGTACAGCATTGGCCGGCCACCAACATATCCAGCGGTGGTGGCCATGACGTTTTCGGCGATCGATCCAAGCTTAGCGCCTCCCGGTCAACACACGCTCTTTGCCTGGGCTCAGTATCACCCCTACGAATTGGCCACAGGCGAAAGTTGGGACGGAATTGCAGAGCGCGAGGCCGACAAGATCTGGCAGGTGGTTTGCAATCATGCTCCAAACATGAAGAATGCGATGATCGACCGTTACATTCAGACGCCGGTCGAGATTGAGCGTTTGCTTGGCTTGCCGCATGCGAACGTGATGCATTTGGAGATGAGTTTTGATCAAATGTTTGCGTTTCGCCCGACGAGTGAGTTATCCGGTTATCGCACTCCGATACCTGGTCTTTATTTGACCGGGGCGAGCACGCATCCTGGTGGTGGCGTGTTTGGAGCCAGCGGACGGTCAGCAGCCAAGGTGTTGCTGCAAGATCTAAAAAAGAAAAAGCTAAAGTTGGAAGACCCCGTTGTGCCCGCGAGCTAAAAGGCGCTCTAAATCCCTGGGCGATCCTCTTCGGGCGCTAGTGTTTACTTGCTGAGGTGGGTCACCCTGCAACTGCACGCGCAGTTGTTCGTCGCGGAAAGTTCTGCTCGATTTGGCGTAGTCAAAAATCGTTGGTTGACCCGAAGGAAGACCTTGGGAGCTGTGCCGTCAGTAAGGATGTCGCTGGTGGACCTAAAATTGTTCCAATTTCCGCTACCGGCTTCGCCTTTTTTATTCTCTTGGTGTCTTCGCGTCTTGGGTCCTTGAGCGGGACACGAAGAGAACTGTCGACTTAAGTTTTTACGTTTGATTTTTTGGCGGCCTTTCACTAATGCACTACTCCGTGTGTTTGCGCTTAGACGGCATTGTTTTGTATGAGTCATGATCTTCTTCTATTCTGCCACCGCTTGGCGTTTGTTTGCTTTGTCGGTGTCGCCGTCTTGCTGGTCTACGCTGTAATTGGCTCCGGCCAAAGACATGCTTTCTGGTCGAGAGGCTTGATATGGTTTGGGGTTATTGGGCTTTGTATAGGAGTTTTCTTAGGGCGACTTGCCCCAGCAGTGAGTCCCATCGCGCTCAATCCGGATGAATTTCAAACCCTAGCTCAAGCCCAGCATTATCTTTCACATCAGATTCCTTGGGCCCATGTAGACGGCGTAACGGTCGGACCAGTAAACAGCTATTTCTTGACAGGCCTTCTTGCACTCGGTTTTCCTCCCAGCACGCTCACCGCTCGCCTTGCTGCCAGTCTTCTTTGCATTACATCGATCATCGGGCTCGCCGTCTTCCTGCAAAGACTTTATGGGCCATTAATTGCCGTGCTTTCGGTTTTTCCTTGGGCTGCCGCGCTGGCGTTTGCGCCTGAGTCAGATTATCAGCACTATGCCAGTGAGCTTCCATCCATCGCCCTTCTTGCCAGTGCCCTAGCCTTGTTTCCGCTGCACGCCCAAGGACGGATGGGACGTCTAGTAATCGCGGGGGTGCTGCTCGGTTTGGTGCCCTTCACAAAGTTGCAGGCCGCTCCTTTAGCTGCGTTTCTTGCCGGTGCGGGTTCGTTTTTGATTCTGTTTCGCGAGCAAACTCAAAAGCTTGTGAAGCTTGGGGTGTTCTCGCTCGCGGTTCTCGGCCCTGGGCTGGCGCTGCTTCTCGTAGTCTGGATGTCTGGAGCTTTGCCTGACTTTTTCCACAGCTACTTAAGTATCGGGGATCGCTACCAAAGTCGTGGCGGTCCAGGGATCATGCACTTCTTCGAGCGCAGCGGGATTCTCCAGTGGCCATTGGCCGTCTCTTTTGTACTGGCCCTTTTTGCGCTGATCCAGGGTCTTTATCGCGCCGTGCAAAAGAATTACCAAGACTCATGGTTTTTCCTTTTGTTGCTTCTTTGGGTCGGGATGGTTGGGATGATTATTATGGCCCCAGGGGTGTTTTTTCAGCACTACCTGCTTTTTCTTATGCTCATTGGGCCGCTGATGATGGCTCACTCGCTGTCCCGGTCCTTTCGAGCAAGTTTAATCCCTGCGCACCCATGGCCGAGGTTCGTTATGATTTTCGTTCTACTGTTGAGCAGTCCCACGCTGGAGAGAGCGTTTGGCCTGACCCTTCCGAGATTTGCCAGTAAGGAATGGCGATTAGATCGCTACCTCAATCCGATGATCGAGCAGGAACATGGGAGCCGGTGGTTTGGAGCGCTTCGTATGGAGGAAGTTCTGAGGGAAATT
>DAIRSW010000080.1:0-4189 GCA_036804205.1 Verrucomicrobiia bacterium
AGCCAGAGAGCTCAAATTTTAAGGAAAGAAGAACAGAATAAAAGGAGCCAAGAACTTAAGGATTTGGCGGACCTTCGTTTTCGGCAGGCCAAAGCGTTCCGCGATCACATCTGCGAGCATGTTTACTGGGTCAGCCTTGCGACCGCCGGTTTTGCTGGCACTACTTTTGAAGAATTCAGAAACCAGCTGCCCCATCAAGCTATCGTCTTGGGCGGCTTCCTTGGCGCGAGCCGCGCCTGAGGCCAAGCTAACGATCTCGCGCGCCTGGGTTTGCGGAAGATCGAATTTCTGGATGAGTTGGCGAACGAGTTCCGCGTTTGAAGGTTGGGTGCTCATGGTGATTGGTTTCGAAGAGGCTTTAGGCGAGCTGCTGCATGGCGTGCAGTTTGGCGAGGGCAGCTCCAGACAGGATGCTTTCTTTGGCGCGTTCCACACCCTGGTTCAGGTCGGGAGCGAGCCCACAGAGGTGGAAGCCGGCGGCTGCATTGAGCAAAACCATGTCGCGTTTGGCATCCGTAATGGTCCCATCCAAAATGCCCACTAAAATTTCAGCATTCAGGGTCGCATCGCCTCCCCGAAGATTAGGCGTGGCCGCTGGAGCTAGCGGATGGCTGAGAGTTTCGATCTGCTGAATGGTGGTGCCGGAAATTTGCACAATTTCGTTGTGACCTGCTAAGGACAGCTCGTCCATGGGCTGCTTATCTTCGGTGTATCCGGTGAACACCCACGCCCTGGTTCGCCCAAGCATTGAGAGCGTAGTGGCGTAGTTGGCAAGGATCTCGGGCCGGAACAGCCCGATCATTTGAAACTCAGGCTGCAAGGGATTCAGGAGCGGGCCAAGAATATTAAAAATGGTCACCACACCTTCCGAGGCGAGTTGGCGTCTGACCGGGGCAAGGGCTTTGAAAGCAGGGTGAAATTTGGGTGCAAAAAGGAAACCCATGCCGTTTCTTTTCAAAGACTCAGCCAAAACGCTTGGATCAAGATCAAACGGAACTCCGAGGGCTTCGAGAACATCAGCGCCTCCCGACGAGGAGCTAATACTACGGTTCCCGTGTTTAGCGACAGCCACCCCGCCTCCGGCCAGGACAAACGCCGCTGTGGTCGACACATTAAAAAGATCGAGTCGATCGCCACCGGTGCCGCAATTGTCGAGAACAGGTTTTCCTAAGGATTTAAGGTCGATTTGGGGTACGAGGGCTCGAGATAAAAATTGTTTGGCAAACTCCGAGATTTCTTCCGCTGTCTCGCCTTTGCGAGAAAGTTCTCTCAAAAACGCAATTTTTTCAGCCTCTGGAGATTCTTCTTTGGTGAGCCAGACGACTGCGGCAGATATATCTTCGGCCTGAAGATCGCGTTTTTGTCGGAGGGATTCGCTGAGTTCAGAGAGAGTCATAAAAAAGTGCGTGGTGAATAGGAGGAGCTGGCCTGGGATGTGCTGAAAAGTTCAACAGCAAAAACTTATGACATCAAGCACGTAATCGGTCTTGTTTTCAAGAGCGCTAGCGAATGGACTGCCAAGGTTGACCCAATGTGCCTCAAACGCGCTGCACGTGGAGCGGTCTTTTGTGCAGTATCCATCCACCCAAAGCCTACTATTTAACGAGATCCGATGAAAGTCCTTAAAGCAACCAATTTTCACCCAACCTCCCTCAAGACCCCAACACCCCCCCTCGAACTCTCATGAAAGACTTTCCCACCCATGGAGTTGTCGATTTTTGTCCCGGAGAGGGGCTCAGCGATCCAGCCATCAAACGCGTTGTTACTCTGGCCAAGCTTGCCAATTTTCCGGTCCTCAAGTTGCCTGGAGCCACACTTTCTGTGGCCGGGCTAGCCGAGCTCGGGCGGGCCGAAGGCATACTGAGCCTGGATCTTTCCAATAGTATCTTGGAGTCAAGCGGCCTGCACTTTTTGGGCTACTTAGATTTTCTTGAGGTGTTGTCCCTCCGGGGAACACTTATTCAGGACTATGAATTTTTCTTTTTGGAAAAATTGCAGAAGCTTCGATCTCTGGATGTTCGGGATAGTGAATTTTCGGATTACTCCATGGGTTGGGTGCAATCCCGGGTTCTCGAAGAAATATGGCTATCACGAACGTTGGTGAGCTCGGATTCTTTTGCGCGGCTCATCGAATTGCCGCAACTCCGGCGTGTGCATCTGGAAGGCACATCGTTTTCAGCAAGCGAGCTGGAGATCTTTGCGGATCACGGTCGTATTCAACTTTTTTTGTAAAGTTTCGCCCACGCCAGCGTGATTGTTTTATGAAGCCTTCACTATGGTCTTGGTGATTGATTGGTCGGCGCTGCACGAAATTGCCCCATTCGAACGGTATGGCATGGCCCATTGGTGGGTATGGCTTATTACATTGGCAGTGCCGGTTGGCTTAACTTTGTTCGTCCATCGCTGGCCTGAAAGTCGGGCTGGTTTGCAACGAGGGGCGGCATGGTTCTTTGCGGTTTTGCTCGTAGGCAACCGTTTTTTTGCAGCATACGTCAGCGACAAGATTGGGGGTGTGCCCTCCGAGGAACACCTGCCATTGCACATCTGCGATTTGGTTTGTTTTGCTTTGGCAGGCGCATTGATCTGGCGGAAGGCCTGGCTTTTTCAGATTAGCTACTACTGGGGCATGGCTGGCACACTACACGGCCTATTGACGCCCGACCTAAGGGCTGGCTTTCCCCATCCCATGTTTTTCAGCTTCTTTGTCAATCACGCCGGCGTCGTGGCGGGCATTTTGACCATGATTTTTTTGTTTGGGCAACGGGCCGCATGGCGCGGGGCCATTGTCGCCTGGCTTGCGCTCCAGGCCTACGTCGGGGTGGCGCTGGTCATCAATCTGCTGTTGGAAACCAACTATGGCTACCTGCGAGCGCCGCCGGCCAATCCAAGTTTGATCGATTATCTCGGCCCGTGGCCTTGGTATCTCCTGAGCCTGCAAGTTCTAGCGATGGCCTCGTTCTTGATTCTTTACTTGCCTTTTCACATTTTCACCTCACGGACCCTGCCAGTTGAGGAGAGAAGGTTATAAGAAAAAAATAGCGGTCAGGCCGAGTAAAACACAATAGATCGCAAAAATGTAGAGGCGGCCTTGCTTGAGAAAGCCAATCAGCCAAACGATCCCTATCCAGGTCGCAAAAATGCAAACGACAAAAGCGACGAGCAAAGGAATTGCGCCAAGTTGCTGACCCCACTCCCCAGTGAGGTCTCTTAAGCTCAAAAGCGAAGAGCCCAGGATGACCGGAATTGCCAAAAGAAAAGAGTATCGCACCGCCGTTTCTCGTTCCAGACCACAAAACAGAGCCGCGACCAAGGTCGCTCCGGAGCGCGAAATCCCGGGTATCACAGAGAGGGTTTGTGCTAAGCCGATAATGAGAGAATCCCACCAAGTCATTTTCTCCACAGTGCGGTTTCCGTAAGCAAAAACTTTTTCCACGAGGATGAGGCAAAGGGCCGTGAGCAAGAGGGCCGAGCCGATGAGGACGGGGTGTTTAATTGCATCGCCAAGGCTTCTCAGCAAAAGCAGTCCCAGGACGGCTGTCACGACAGTGGCTACAAGGATGTAACAGCCGAAAAGAAACCCGGGTTTCGCCTCCGCTTTACGTTGAAAAAGAAACACCAGAAAATCCCGACAGATCGTCAAGATTTCTTTGTAAAAAAAGACAATCACGACCAAGACAGAAGCCAGGTGCAGAAACACCTCCATGGCTAAGCCTTGGGTCGGTAGATCAAAAAGACGCCCAACAATTGCGATGTGGGCACTGCTCGAGATCGGCAAAAATTCCGTGATCCCTTGGACCAAACCAATGACAATTGCTTCAAAAATGGACATGTCGCAATTGCTCGCTGGCCTAACTCAATGCGTCAAATCCAAAATCTTGGTTAAGGCTAATGTCGTATCGAAACCAGAAGCCCTGGCAAATTCACTAGACCCCGCTTCCTCGCCTGAGTGGGGAGAAATCAACGCCCGCATGCGCCTCGGCTTTTTAAGTGCTTGGCGTTGAAGGTTTTTTTTGCTATAGGAGGGGTCGAGATTTTTATGCCAGCAACCCTAACCGTCAGCATGGGCTTGAATGAGCCCTTCGATATCTCCATTGGGCACACTGCTTCGATTGGTCGAGGCAAAGAAAACACCGTAGCCCTGCCCGACAACCAACGAGCGCAAGCCGGACAAGTGGCGCAAGCCGGATCA
>DAIRSW010000080.1:4199-8157 GCA_036804205.1 Verrucomicrobiia bacterium
ACCAACGAATTTCTCGATTTCACGCTCTGCTACGCTGTCATGATGGGTATCAATACCAAATCGTCGACTTGGGCAGCAAGAACGGAACCTATTTAAACGGCGTTCGAGTCATCACTCCCACCGCGATTTCCGACCAAGCCCTGATCCGGCTGGGCGATGTAGAAATTCTTTTTAAAGCCCAGTCAACCGACGACTCTTCACATGCTGATATGACCATGGTTGAGTCTCCTACCAGCGCAGTGGCCTTGATGAAGGTGACGATCGAAAATTTTGATGACTTAACCCTGGCCTTGCCAGAAGAGGAGCTGGCCATGTTGCTAGGCCGGTGGCATCGGGAGACCGGAAGCTATGTCCTGAGCTACGAAGGCTGGCTCGACAAGTTCTTGCGTGGCTCTTTTATTGCTTACTGGCCAGAACAGCCTGTATCGCCGAGCGAAAATGAGTTGGCTTTTGACACGGCTCAAGAGATCCTCGGCGTTTCTCAGGCGGCCTTCAAAGATTACGCGGATTTGGGCGTCAAAGTGCGAATTACTTTGGCGCACGGCAACGTCCGTTGGCCCATGAATGACTATGAAATTGGGGCTCCAGTCATGGGCGAGGGCATCAACACACTGCTTGCTTTGGAGCAGGGCGTGAGTCGACCGAGTGCCCCGATCATGATCCAAGAAAGTTGTCTGGCCAGTTTTCCTCAAGAGCTTTTGCTTAAGCTTAAAGAAGGTCCCGCTGTGGAGACCAAGGGACGCCCCCGGCCTCTCAAAGTGTTTTACGCCGAGTATGAAGCTCCAGCCGAGACCACTGTGTAGGCTTGGACAAGGCCCATCTCCGGATGTTTGACCGGGGCAAAAATGATGCCATGCCTTTGGCAGGCCGCATCTCGATCAAGGTCATCGCCCAAGTGAAGCATCGAAGGCTCGCAGTGAGCTTGGTCGACCGCTTGGAGTAATGCCTTAAAAATTAAAGGATGCGGCTTTTCGGCCCCCACCTCACTTGAAATGATCATGTGGTGAAAGCAGTGAGCCAGATCATGTCCCTCTAAAATACCTCGAAGTCGCCGATCAAAGTTGGAGCAAACAACCAGCGTCGAGCCTTCCTGAAGGCGCTCTTCCAAAAATTGTTTTACACCCGGGAAAACACTCCAAGCGATGGCTTGCGAATAGTAGCCATACGCAGCCTCAAAAAAGTCCGACTCCTGGTTTTGTGTCCAAGACTCAAGCGTTTTGTCCGCCAGCAACGTTTGCAATACTTTGTGCACCACTTCTTTCCAATAGCCCCGGTCGTCATCCGGACGTCCACCGGGTGTGGGCTCCCGTTGGGTCTGTTGCTGGAAAACCTTACGAAAAGCGGCATCACCTTGCTCTGGGGAGAACTTAATGCCAACTTCATCTGCCAACCGAGCATAAACCGCACCCACCGCCTCAGCGGGATGAATCAGTGTGCCGGCGGCATCAAACGAGATGGCCTCGAACCGACATTCGAGTTTCGAACTCCTCATCATCGTTTCAACACGATCCGCATGCTTGGAAAGCCGAAAGCCTCACGCCTGCACGCTACCCATGTCAGTCGTGGTCACCCTCTTGCATTTGCTTGCGCCATTGTGCACGCAGGTCTCCCATCAAAACAATAATGTTGTCCCGAACCCGGAAAGCCTCATTGTGAATACGCTGAAACTCGTCCTGTTGGAGAACTTGGTCCCGTAAAAGAACCAAAGCACATTCAATAACTTGCGAGATCGCGCGCAAGGCCCGCTTGAGATAGGCAATGGTCATGCCTTTTTCATCACTCTCATCGCCGCTCAAAGCCGCTGCCAATTTGGCACTGGCCAACGCACACTGGGTTGAAAGCTGCGCAGCAGCCGGGTTGTTCGGCAACTGCCCATAGGCATCAAACAGACTATCTATGTAAAGTGTCAGGCTAAAAGCTTGCTGATAAAGCGGGTTCTGCTCGAACGAAACTTCGTCGTCCTCCGGGTTGTCTTCGGGCTCAAACAAGATGGCAATGGGATCCTCCTCCTCCTCTTCATCCGGATCCTCGTCATCGAGCTCATCCTCATCCATTTCGTCATCATCAAAATCGTCCTCGACCAGAATTTGGCTCCAGCCCATTTCTTGAGCAATGATCGCATCCCGGTCGGGATTATCCATGTACTGCTCAAGCAGTTCCATGTAGCGCTGGGTTTTCTGGTCCTGTTGCTGCAGGAATCGCTCCCATTCGTATTCGTCCCATTGGCGTTCGGGGTCTAGGTCGTGATTCGCCATTTGAATATTTAATCCAGCTTGGCGCTCGGATCAATTGGCTTACAAAAAAAACTTAGCCCTGCATTAGCCCTGCACGATCCCTGCATTTGGGCCGACGGCGTGGCGCACTTTCGCTTTTTTAAAAAAATCGAGCTTGAATTTGTGCCTGGGCAAAGCGATATCGTAAAAACAACTCAATGGTGATCGTAGCTCAGGGGTAGAGCCCCGGATTGTGGTTCCGGTTGTCGCGGGTTCAAATCCCGTCGGTCACCCCACTCCCCTGCTTAATTGGCAGCGGGTGGACGAAGCTGATTTGAGGCTAGACAGCGTTAGGCAAGTGGTTATGGCTACCAGAATCGCCTCATCCGCGCGAGCCTAGCATCCCGAGCCCTTGTGCGGCTTCATGATATCCGCTCCGCCACCGAGCCTTATTTTTTCTTCGCTCGCATCCGGATTCTGATGCCGATGGCTTACCGCCTTGAGATGTTCACTGCAATCATCGGGCAGGTCATTCTACCCCGCTCCTCTTCTCCCTTACAAGACGATGATCTCACCCGAAGTGGGTCTTTGAGTGTTCTATCAAATTTTGCCGCAAATAGCAGAACGCATTTGCTTGGCCCCTTAGATGAGCTACATTTACTTATGATGAGCGCACCGATATTGCTGGCCTGGGGAATCAGCCCCCAAGAAATGTTCTTCATTTTCATGGTCATTCTTCTGCTGTTCGGAGCAAAAAAATTGCCAGAGCTAGCTCGCGGTCTCGGGTCGAGCATCAAAGAGTTTAAAAAGGCGAAAGACGATTTCGATAAAGAACTGCACACTGCTCAGAACGATTTCACCATTAAAAATGCGCCTGGCAAAGAGCCACACCGTGTTCCAAACCGCGACGCGGAAGCTTCTCAGCATACCTCCTGACCAGCTCTGCAAACAAGGCCTACTTCAGAGTCTATGCAGAGGGTAGAGTAGAGCCTAGGTAGAGCAAGTAAATAGCACCGAGAGCAAACTCTCGGGCGATGCCTTCGTCTTTAACCGCTGGCAAATTTCTTGCCGAGCCGCTCCAGGTCTTTCCACATCCGCGCTCCATCGCGCAAAAGATTGACTTTCGAGCCGTTCTGGTGTTTCCAGACAACACCTTCTTCCGCAACGCCAAATCCCCATCTCATGGCCAGACCGACCATCTCAAGGTCAAACAAATAACCGGTCTCCTCCAGGGCGGAGTGCAGACGTTCCGCTAAGTCTTGACGGACCAGCTTAAAACCGCACTGCGAGTCCTTAAGCCACCCTAGACCGTTCTTTCTCGCGGCAAGCTGAAAAATTCTGCCCGCTAAAAATCGATGCGGCAGGCAGCTGACCTTGGCCCCACGCACCGAACGGGATCCGGCTACTAACGCCGCTTGGTCCTTGCGCGCTCTTGCTAAAAGTTTTTCCACCTCCGAAATTGGGGTAGACATATCAATATCCGTCAACAAAAACCAATCTCCTGCGCCGAGTCCAAGACCAGTACGAATGGCGGCTCCTTTTCCTTGGTTCTTTTCATGCACATGAATATTGGCAGATACCAGGTTGCCGCCACAAGCCCTCTGCGCAGCATCATACAGCCTGGAGTGTGTCCGGTCGGTCGAACCATCATTGATCACCAACACTTCCCGCTCGATCCCCGACGGCAACACGGCCGCCACGACCGACCGCAACACGCGCTCGATCGTCGCGCCTTCGTTATACAC
>DAIRSW010000080.1:8167-13569 GCA_036804205.1 Verrucomicrobiia bacterium
AGCGCAGCCAATCACTCACTGCTTCGATTCCGCGTTCCACCCGATGTTCCTCATTCCACATCGGAACCACCACCGACAAAAAAATCCGCCGAGAACTTGGTTTGATGGTGTTCGGGCTGATCACAGAAAGCGGCATGGCAAGCACCAGAGCATAGAACGGAGCCTTGTCGAGCTATGCGCAAACCTCAGCTCCGCTGAAAAAGCCATCAGCTCAACTTAACCGCGCGAACCTTATCCAGTTTTAGCACGCCTTGATCGGCCCACTTTGGTTGTGCGTTTGGGTCGCTGACTTTTTCACCATTCCACCGCACGCTGCCCTGTTCCACAAGTCGGCGTGCTTCGGTGCGAGATTTCTTGATGCCAAAAATTTGCGTGTAAGCTTGCACCACCACACTGACCACATCCTGCTGATCAAGCTGCCCAATGGCCAGTTGAGGAACATCGGAGTCCTCAATCTTTCGCTGACTAAAACGCTTTTCAAAAGTTTCCTGAGCTTGTTTGCCTGTTGCCCTATCGTAAAAACGCTCCACCAATCGTCGAGCTAGATCTTTTTTTGCCTCCATAGGATGCCGCTTTGCATCCAGTTCTTCAAACAACAAAATCTCATACCACCGGCACATCAGCTCATCGCTAATGCTCATCACTTTGCCGAACATGGTGTCGGGCGCTTCTGCCACGCCAACATAATTTTTAAGGCTCTTGCTCATCTTTTGTTTACCGTCCAAGCCTTCCAGAATAGGTAAGAGCATGGCCACCTGCTGCTCCTGACCCTCTTCTTTTTGCAAATCGCGACCTACCAAAATATTAAATAGCTGATCGGTTCCACCCAACTCCACGTCGGAGCGAATCATCACCGAATCCCAACCTTGCATGATCGGGTATTGGATTTCATGAGCATGAATAGGCTGTCCGGTCTCGATGCGTTGCCGGAAATCTTCCCTTTGCAGCATTTGTTGCAGGGTGACCCGGCTATTCAGGTGGATCACTTGTTCAAAATGCATCATTTCAAACCACTCGCCGTTGAAAACGGTTTGGGTTTTTTCCTCATCAAGAATTTTCATGGCTTGCTCGCGATACGTTTTGGCGTTGTCCATCACCTGGTCGTGCGAAAGCTGTGGCCGGGTCGCCGAGCGACCGCTGGGATCGCCAATCATCGCCGTAAAATCGCCAATAATCAGCACCGCGTGGTGACCCATATCTTGAAACTGACGCAGCTTAGACAGGCCCACGGTGTGGCCCAAGTGAATGTCGGGTGAGGTAGGATCCACCCCAAGCTTAATTCTCAACGGGCGTTTTTGGCGCAGCTTATCTAGCAGCTCTTTTTCGCTTAAAACTTGAGCTGTGCCCCGTATTAAAGTGCGACATCTGTCTTCAGGTCCTTCCATGATCTTATTCTATCAAAACCTTGCCCAGGAGCAAATCCTTCCTAATCAGGCAGTTAGATGGTCGTGCTGAGAAAACCGCCATCCACTCGAAGATCGATTCCCGTGACAAACCGACTTGCTTCCGAGGCTAAAAACACAACCGCCCCACCGAGTTCCTCTGGTTCTCCGAAACGGCCCATGGGAGTATGACCCAAGATCGATTCCGCCCGGGCGGTGGGCTTACCATTTTCGTCAAACAGCAGTCGTCGATTCTGTTCAGCCGGAAAAAAACCTGGCGTGAGAGTATTCACCCGCACTCCAGACTTGGCCCATTCCCGTGACAAAAAGAGAGTCAGACTGATCACGGCCGCTTTTGCTGCGGAATAACTGATCACGCGTGAAAGGGGGATATGCGCAGAAACGCTGGCGATGTTGATGATACTGCCTTTGCCGGCCCGCGCCATGGCTGATCCAAACACTTGGCACGGGAAGAGGGCACCTCCCACCAAGTTCAGATCAAAGTTGTTCTGCCAGTCCTCTTTAGTAATTCCTTCGAAAGGATTTTCAGGCGTCACCGTCACTTTCGGGTCGTTGCCCCCCGCCGCATTCACCAAAATCGTGGGCGTGCCCCACTCCCGTTCAATGACGTTGTTGGCCTGCTCAAGGGAAGTCCGATCTGTAGCATCTGCTGGCACAAAAAGAGCCTGCCCCCCCGACCCGGTCAGTTCCTTCACGGCCGCGTTGCCTCGTTCCTCATTTCGTCCGACAATCACAACCTTGGCTTCCGCATCCGACAGCGCTTTAGCCATCGCTAGCCCCAAAACGCCTGTTCCTCCTATCACGACCGCGGTTTCATCTTTACAAGAAAATAACTGACTCATCTGTCCTACCTAATCAGCTGAGCCGGAATTGCTAGTGATAAAAATGCATCACCAAGCCGCCGTTTCCAAGCGTTTTTACAAATCAACGAATCCCCAATCCCACACCACATTTCATTGCTAGCCCTTGCGAAAGGCCAAGAAAGCTGTAAAAATGTGAATAAGTGTTCGTTTGGCCTGCGTATCCCTCCTTCCCACTGCGCCGGTCCGTGGCGATTTTAGTTTCTTTTTAGAGCGTGAAATCCGTTATTGTGCTACACTTGTGCTCGCTTACTTGCTTCCATCGTCCTTTTCCAACCCGCACTTTCGCGGGAGTCAGCCCATGTCTCCCAAACTTCTCATTGTTAACAATTCACCTCTCCTGGCCAGATTCATTAGGAATCTTGCGCTGCAAGTCTATCCACAAGCGGAAGTGCATCAAGCCCACCGCGGTCGAGAAGCTGTGGTCACTGCAATCCGAACCAAACCTAATCTGATTTTTCTTGATTGGGAACTCCCAGACCTCTCCACGGAAGCGGTAGCGGACGAGCTGCTTCTGCATGAGGAAACCGCAGCAACCCCGGTCGTCATAACCCATCGAGCTACGCAAACCGTTGCGGTTCCGACCCGGCTCACCAACATTAAACACCTGCTTCCCAAGCCATTTAGACCCGAAGAACTACTGCAAATCTTGGACAGTGCTTTGCAAAAGAAAACTCAGGACGAAACGGCACCATCTGGAACCAAACCGAAAGCACGAGCCAGAATCCCGACGCCGCGACTTGCCCCGAGCGCAAACATTTTACTCCGAGGCCGGTCCGACGCCTTTCCTTTACCCGCCGCTTTTCAAGCTCTGCAAGATGAGTCTTACACGGGGACACTTCGTCTTTCTGTAGGCAGAGAGCCTATCCAGGTTCATTTTAAAGACGGTCACATTTTGTTTGCCACCACTCGCGACACCGCTTCTTACTTCGGGCCAACCCTCAACGGCGCCTCGGTGCTTCCGGCTAGACCGCTGAATCAGGCAAGTCTGGTTCAGTCCGATACCGGCTGTCCGGTCTTCATCACGCTCTCCAAACAAAACATTCTGTCTTGGGCCGAAGCCGTGCGCGAGACCCATCTGCAAGGTCTGCGTCTTTTTTCTCAAGTATGGACCTCTGGCAAGGTGGAATACGAGTTCGAACAGTCCCAGGATCTACCAGACTACGCCAAATCATTTCCGCCTTATCTCTCCGGTGCGTATCAATGGTCGCTGCAGAGCATGCGGGAACTTGATCACCCCAATCGGGCACCCATCCTCAAACTCGAGCCGGATGGTGTGCCAACCTACACCCCGGAGGGATACTCCCGTATCCATAACCTCCGGCTTAGCGAAAACGAATCGGCTCTCGCTGGCCAGATCGACAATATGAGCAACCTTCGCCTCATCAGCGCTCGCCTTAATCTAGGTCTAGGAACGGTTCGCCGTGAACTCGAAAAATTTGTTCTCTTAGAGATTGCCGATTTTTGGTCACCCTCCGTGCTGGGTATTCGCGAATAACTGACTCCGGCCAATTCGTGCACCATGTCTCATCCTGCCTCCACGTTTCAAAAAGCTTCTGGTGACCGCAGTAAAGATCTGGTCCATCGAGGGCGCATTCAAAAAGCTCTCGACGGCTATTATCTTAAGCGAGACCACTTCATCGATCGTTTTCAAGACTGGGGCGTGGCGCGGCAAAACGCTGCGGATATCAAGTGGAAAGCGGTTGGAGAACTCGATAAACACCTTCTCGCGTTTGAAGAACGGCTACAAAGCCGTGGAGGCCAGGTGCACTGGGCTCGAAATGCTCAAGAAGCGCGCGAGATCATCCTCGGCATCATCCAAAAAGCGGAGGCCAAGCTGGTGGTCAAATCCAAATGCATGACCTCCGAAGAGATTCATCTCAACCAAGCTTTGGAAGCCCTGGGCTACGAAGTGATTGAATCCGATCTGGGCGAGTACATCGTGCAGCTTCGAGGCGAGGCTCCTTACCACTTCGTTTTCCCGGCCATGCACCTCAGTCGGCAAGAGATCAGCGAAGTTTTTGAAAAAAACCTCGGCACGGCCCCCAGTGATAGCCCAGAGGAACTCACCATGATCGCTCGCGGGGTTATGCGTCTGAAATACTGCCAAGCCGACGTGGGGATTACCGGAGCTAACTTTGCCATTGCGGAGACCGGCCAAATCTCCATCACCGAAAACGAAGGCAACGCCCGCCTTACCCTGTCTTTGCCGCGAGTTCACATCGCGCTCATGGGCATCGAAAAAGTTCTGCCCAAAATCGAAGACCTAGCGCTTTTTCTGCCGATGCTCGCAACTTCTGGGGCTGGGCAACCGCTGACTGCTTACAACAACGTAGTCGGGGGGCCGCGTCAGCCGGGTGAAAGCGATGGGCCGGAAGAATTCCACGTTGTGCTTCTCGACAATCATCGCACCGCTCTCCTAGCCGACCCACAGCAAAGAGACGCCCTGCATTGCATCCGCTGTGGAGCGTGCCTCAACGTTTGCCCCATCTTTAAGAACGTCGGCGGTCACAGCTATGGCACCACCTATCAAGGTCCAATCGGATCAGTGATCACGCCGCACCTCCGTGGTTTGCAGGACTGGAAACATCTCTCCGGTGCCTCCTCGCTCTGCGGAGCCTGCACCGAGGCCTGTCCGGTCGGGATCGATATTCATCACCACCTGCTGCGCAATCGACGCAATGCCGCCAGCAAAAAACCTAAATTTTTTGAAGGCCTGGCTCACCGTGGTTTCGGATGGGTCACGAGTCGCCCGAAAATCTATCAGTTTGCCCTCCGATGCGCACGCTTGGCTCAGCCACTCCATAAGCCCATTGCCGGTCGAATCATAGATCCCCTCCTCGCTTGGACCAAGCGTCGCAATGCTCCGGTCATTGCCTCACAGACCTTTCGGGAATGGTGGAACAAACAAAAATAAAGCTGCAAGCCCAAGCGCTCGTTCATTTATCGCGCTCGGTATATCTGAAAGCTAAAATACGCCTCCAATCCGGCCACGTAAGCAACAGGCTCAAACAGTGCCTCGTCCCGAACCAGACTTAGCAATTCCGGATGCCGGACTCTGGCCCGGTTTATTCCGCAGACATAAACGTAAAAACTCCGGTCCTGCTGCTTTGCTTCATCCAAAAGCGCTCGCATTTGG
>DAIRSW010000081.1:0-13351 GCA_036804205.1 Verrucomicrobiia bacterium
GTCCCCCTTCTCGTGTTTTTTGGTGGGTGACCGATCTTGCCGCCCATGCCCAAAAGACTTTTGGCTTTTCAAGCTTTCGACCTGGCCAAAAGGAAGTGATGGAATGTCTCCTAGCAGGGCGATCGGCCCTTGCCATATTTCCCACCGGGGCAGGGAAATCCTTGTGTTACCAGTTGCCCGCACTCCTTTTTCCTGGAACAACCCTGGTCATTAGCCCGCTCATCGCCCTGATGAAAGACCAAGTAGAGGCTCTTCAACAACGAGGAGTGGCCGCGGCACGCTTGGATTCAAGCTTACCGCCGCGGCAAGTGGCCGAGGCCCTAGACGCGCTTGTTGCCAACCAACTAAAATTACTTTACGTCGCGCCGGAGCGTCTGGTGAAAGAAAGCTTCATCGAAAGACTTAAGCGAGCCAACATATCGATGATGGCTGTAGACGAGGCCCATTGCATTTCGGAGTGGGGTCACAATTTTCGTCCGGAATACCTACGTCTTGCTCACGTTGCTGCTGAACTAAAATTCCACCCGATACTTGCGCTCACCGCTACGGCTACCCCTCCCGTGGCGGAGGATATTCGAGAATCCTTTCACATCACACAAGGTGATCACGTTCAAACCTCGTTCCGTCGCCCCAACCTGGCCTATCGGGTAACTCCCTGTAGGTCCGAAGAACGTAACGCGCTGCTGCTGGAAAGACTCGAGCGGCAGAGTGGACCAGCGATTGTTTATGTAACGCTGCAAAAAACCGCTGAAGATCTGGCCGCGTTTCTCCAGCAGAAAGGCCTCTCCGCCAAGGCGTATCACGCCGGCATGCTCGATGAATCGCGCAGCCGCACTCAGGAAGAGTTTATGAATGGCCAAATCCGTTGCGTGGTGGCCACCATCGCTTTTGGGATGGGAATTGATAAAGCCGATATCCGGGCGGTCTACCACTTTAACCTTCCGAAAACCATTGAAAACTATCAGCAAGAAACCGGTCGGGCCGGTCGCGATGGGCTAGATTCAGTTTGCGAACTCCTGGCTTGTGCGGATGATCTGGTGGTTTTAGAAAACTTCATTTACGGCAACACCCCCACCACGTCCGCGATCAGGCAATTGGTGGATCATCTGTTTCGGCAAGGCACCGAATTTGATATCTCGCTTTATGAACTGGCCACTGCCACCGACATTCGCCCCGTAGCGCTTGAGACGGCGCTCACGCATTTGGAACTCCAAGGCTACCTCCGGCCTTTAGGCTCTTTTTACCAAGAGTATCGCGTTCAGCTCAACGTCACTTTGAACAAAATTTTGGCCGGCCACAATGCCGAGCGCCAAGCCTTTTTATCAAAGCTCCTGACCTGCGGAAAAGCGGGAAATCGATGGATTGCCATCGAACCAACTGCCGCGGAGGAGATCCTCAAGGAACCCCGGCAACGGATTGTCAAAGCCCTGCAGTGGCTTGAGGAAGCGGGGGAAATTCAGCTTAAGCTCGCTGGCCTGCGCAATCGTTTTGTGCTGCAACCGGGCGAGGTTAAAATCAACGCGATCACGCAAGAACTCGACCAACTTTTTATGACCCATGAAACAAGGAACGCACTGCGCCTCAACCAGGTTCTCGAATTTGCCAGTCACACCGGCTGCCTGACGCGTTGGCTGCTCGGCTATTTTGGGGAGCAGAGCTCTGAGGATTGTGGCACCTGCGAAAGCTGCGTGCGCACCTCGCGGAAAGCCATCCCGCCCCGGCGGGAGCAAGATGTTTCCCCGGAACAACTCGTCATGATCCACGGGATCCGTAAAGAACGACCTCCAGCACTGCGCAGCTCCCGAGCTCTGACCCGATTCCTTTGTGGGCTCAGTAGTCCAGCCGCCAGTCGAGCAAGGCTGGGCAAACATCCGGCCTTTGGGCTCTTGAGTGAAATTCCGTTTAAAAAAGTTCAAGCGCTCATCGAGGAACTTGGTGGTTAAGCTGCTCAATGCGAGTCGGTCCTTCATGCCTCTCACGCGGGGGCATGGTGACCATCGAATTTTACGCTGTTGACGGTTGACCTTTCTTCAAGAACTACGCATTATTTTTTTCCATGAGCCCAGAGGACTTTGAAAAATTAGGCGTTTTCTATCTTGGTAGAGAATACAATCTTGAAACGCAAAAAGCTGATGGAGACATGCTGCTTTACGATTCGCGCGATTTGGTGACCCACGGAGTGTGCGTCGGGATGACCGGTAGCGGTAAGACGGGTCTGTGTCTCTCCATCCTTGAAGAGGCGGCCATCGACAATATCCCGGTCATAGCTATTGACCCCAAAGGGGACATCCCCAACCTAGCGCTCACCTTTCCAGACCTAAAACCCGAAGACTTTCGACCATGGATCAACGAAGAAGATGCGCGGCGACAAGGGATTACGCCTGATGAACTCGCCCAGCGCCGGGCTAAGTTATGGAAAGAAGGTTTGGCCGAGTGGGGCCAGGATGGGGAGCGCATCCGAAAGTTTAGGGACAGTGCCGAAGTTACTATTTACACACCTGGCAGCACCGCCGGAATTCCCATCTCCGTGCTCAACTCCTTTGACTGCCCTTCCCAAGCCGTTTTGGAGGATACCGAGTTGCTAAGCGAAAGAATCAGCGTCTCCGCATCAAGCTTGCTAGGTTTATTAGGAATCAATGTTGACCCCATTCAAAGCCGGGAGCACATCCTGCTGTCTAACATTTTTGAGCATGCCTGGAGAAATGGCGAAAGCGTGACACTGCCCACCCTCATTGAGCGCGTGCAGAATCCGCCCATGAACAAGGTCGGGGTGCTCGATATCGAAGCCTTTTATCCAGCGCGTGACCGGTTCAACTTGGCGATGACGTTTAATAACCTTTTGGCATCACCCGGCTTCTCGGCTTGGCTCGAAGGTGCCCCGCTCGATATCCCCAGCATCTTAAACAACAAGCAAGGGAAACCGCGTGTTTCCATCTTTTACCTAGCTCATTTGGGTGACAACGAGCGCATGTTTTTTGTTTCTCTGTTACTAAACCAGATTTTGAGCTGGATGCGTGGACAGTCCGGCACCACCAGTCTTCGCGCCTTGGTTTACATGGACGAAATTTTTGGGTTTTTTCCGCCGAGCGCCAATCCGCCCTCTAAGCGCCCATTGCTCACCATGCTCAAACAAGCTCGTGCTTATGGCGTAGGCGTTCTCTTGGCAACCCAAAACCCGGTTGACCTCGACTACAAAGGTCTATCCAACACCGGCACATGGTTCCTGGGACGATTGCAAACCGAGCGTGATAAACTAAGGATTCTCGACGCCCTGGACGGTGCCTCCGCCAACACTGGAGCAGAATTTGACCGCGCCACCATGGATCGCTTGCTGTCCGGCTTGGCAGCCCGCGTTTTTGTGATGCACAACACCCATCGTCAAGCCCCGGTGCTGTTCCACACGCGTTGGGCCATGTCCTATCTTAGCGGCCCGTTGGCACGAAACCAAATCAAGCAGCTTGTTGACCCGGTCCGTCACCGGTTCGAAGAAAAAATCCAGCAAAACTCCGTCGCAGCATCAGCGTCGCAGGTTGGTCAAGCTCCAATGTTGCCCCCCGAGATCAAACCCGTTTTCGTTCCTCCGAATCGGAGTAAACCAGCCGGCACACAGCTCATGCTTGTGCCATCTCTCCTCGGTTACGGAAGCGTTCAGCTCAATGAAAACAAGCATCGCATCAGCGAACGTCGAGACCTGCTGGTCGTCACACCACTTACCGATACCGCGGAAGGCGTGCACTGGGAGGAACACGAAACTCTCGACATCGCACCCAGCGCTTTGGTCGGTCAGGCGCCGGACGGTGCTTTCTTTAGTAGAATACCTGATGCTGGACTACGACCGAAAAGTTACGCCACCTGGACCCGCGATTTTTCTAACTGGCTTTACCAAACCCAGAAAATTGAACTTCTCAGAAGCCCCAGCCTCAACATGGTCAGTGAACCCGGCGAGGAAGAAGGCGCATTCCGCGCTCGGCTGGTGCATGCAGGTCGTGAACAAAGGGATGCGGCGGTCGACCAATTACGAGCTAGGTTTCAGACACGCATCAACACCCACCAAGATCGAGTGATGCGCGCTGAGCAAGCTCTTGAAAAAACTAAAGAGCGCGCCAAGCAAACCCGTCTGCAGTCGGTTATTTCTATCGGCACGGCCATTCTCGGAGGCGTTCTGGGTGGACGCCGCAGCACCGTTGGTAACATCGGACGCGCGGCGACCGGTGCCCGAGGTGCGGCGCGAAGCATGGGTTCCGGTGGCGATATTCAGCGGGCCGAAGACACTCTGGAACAACGGCAAGTTGCCTTGCAGGAGCTAGAGACTCAGGTTGACGAAGAAATCGCTCGGCTAGAAACCCGAATGGATCCACTCACCGAAGAGCTCGAGCATATGGTGATCAGTCCTCGAAGAACCGATGTGAACGTGCGCAATGTTACCCTAATTTGGCTCCCGCACTGGCGCAGCGAAGCGGGTGAAATGACGCCGGCTTGGTAGAACATCTTCGTTTGTAGGTGTTTACTATTTCGGGAGCCGCATGATTACTGCTCGTGCAATCGAGTCGCATACTCTTGAGCGGTCATGAGTCCGTTAAGCAGGCTTTCCAGGTTTGCGATGCGCAACCGAAAAAGCCAACCATCTCCATAAGGATCGCGATTTACCAAAGCAGGATCTGTGGCAGTAGATTCGTTCACCCCGATGACCTCACCAGGAATCGGTGAATAGATATCGCTAGCGGCTTTAACCGATTCGATCACCGCAGCAACCGATCCTGCCTCGAAGCGTGTCCCAACCTTAGGCAGCTCCAGATACACCACGTCACCCAACTCGGACTGAGCATGGTCTGTAATGCCGATTGTCACGGTTTCGCCATCCGGACGTATCCATTCATGGGACTCGGTGAAATACAGTTCCTCAGGGATATTGCTCATGCATGGGCTTATATCAAAACACCCGAAGATTGCAAAGGCAATCTAGCCGGCGCCAGGAAAATCTGTAACGGAATTCGTAAAGAATTTCGGTTTTGCTGCACGCTAGGGAGGGCGAATCCGCTCTTTTCTTCATGGTGGCTGACATTGTGGGTTCATAGGTTCAATGAGTCGCGCCGGTCCAGCCGTCTCCGCACGAGCCTCAGCCTGAAGCCCGGTGAGCGGTCGCGAGTTGGGGAAGTGGTTTGACCTGGCAGGCAGCTTCGGGCTCTTTATTTGACAATTGAGCGATAGAGGAGTTTGATCTTCGCAATGCAGCAAACGTGGCTGAGCGTTATGTACGCAGCATAGAGTCTTCGAACAGGTGGAAACAAGGATTGATCCAAAATTCCGATGGAGAGGTATTCGTTTTCGCCTCATTTGGTTTGCAGTGACCGTCGGGGCTTTTGCATACTTATGGCTGAGTTTCGGTTCACCTCAGGGTTGGCTCTCGATTTCGGTATTTGTGGGAAGCGTAATTGTCGGACTGGTTTTCGAGGTTTACCTACGACGCACCTACGAACTGCCCAGAATGCGGCCGTCGGCTTGACCAGCCATCACTGGAGACTCTTAACGAGAGAGATGAATATGTATTTGTCTGCCGCGAGTGTGAAGTTAAATGGCGGACGCTCACCGGCCACTCAAATAACGACTGATAGAACCATAAACCGAGCATCAAGAGGCAGTCGATTAACGATCGTCTCGGGTGTAGGCAGCTGGGCTTGCTCCGGTGGTGATCACCATTGACTTTCAGACTCGCTTCTTCGAAAACACTCCACCGACCGGGCTTGTTCCGTTGGGGAAATGATTGAACCCGGTGGGTTTCTGAAACTGGACTCACGCCAGGTCGGTAGAGACGCAGAGGGTTTTTAGGGCGTCATGTCTGGGGCGAGCCAATACCAACGGCCCGGCTGCATCGTTGTTCTGGGCCCGCCGACGAGTGGTAACTCGACTTCTACCTTCTGCCTGCCTTGGGCTAGGCTTCCCAAGATGCGCTCAAAGTTGGGCGCGGCTTGGTAGCGGACAATTTCTGCGTCCGGGGCCTCGCCTAAGTCACGTGCTTTAGCCACGGCTTCGCGCCAGCCGCCTAACTCATCGATTAGATTCAAGCTTTGTGCGTCCTGCCCCAGCACCACGCGTCCGTCACCCGGACCGCGCCGCAAGGTGCCGAGTTCGATCTCACGTTCTTCAGCTACGGTGCCGAGAAAACGCTCGTAAAGTTGACTCACAATGCGTTCCACATACTCACGTTCAGCCTCGGTGATTGGCCGGGTGCCGCTAAGCAGATCTTTCATCTCTCCACTCTTAAAGACCACGCTTTGCAGGCCCACTTTATCAAAAAGGTCTTCCACGTTTAAGGCTTGCAGGATAACTCCGACGCTTCCTGTGGCGGTGCTGGGACCGGCGATAATCCAATTGGTGCCCAGGGCGGCGTAGTAGCCACCACTGGCGGCAACTAGTCCCATCCGAGTGATGATGGGTTTTTTCTCGCGAGCAAGTCGGAGCTCGTGATAAATTTCTTCCGAAGCAAAGACTTCGCCGCCTGGAGAATTAATCTCCAAAATAATAGCTTTGACCTGTTTGTCCTGGAGCGCTTGTCTCAGGGCCATTCGCAAATCTTCCACCATGTTCACACCGACTGTGCCAGGCGAGCTGCTTTCGATCATGCCATTCAATGAAATGACCACGATTCGGTCGGGCCGGAGATCTTTTTCTTGGGCACGACTTAAGGCTTCGAGATCGCGTGGAGCGCTCGGGCTTGGTTCGACGACGTTTTCTCGAAACGACTTGCTCTCGGTTTCTAAAAAGCTGCCCAAGGCCATTGCGCCCAGGGACATAAACAGCATGACATTCAAAACCAGGCTCACGATCAGGAAGAGAACGAGAAAGATTTGAAGACATCCGAAACGTTTTTTAGGGGCTGGGGCTGGTTCGCTCATATTTGTTGAAATGAAGCAAGCATTGGAAAAGCTTTCGAGCAACAGCTATGCGTTGACGTGTGATACTCGGCTGATCTCGCATGCTCAATGCAGCTCTGGCTTTCTGCCTTCACCAGAGTCCAAGGCATGAGCCTTAGTATCCCTCGCGGCGTTCTGTCGGAGTCATTCAAAAACATGAAAACACTTCTCCAAAGACTTAAACACAAGCTGAGTCCAGGTTGGCAAGCTGAACGGCTTCCGCAAGAAAAAGAATCTGTGTATTTTTATACATTCCATAAATGTGCGAGCAGTTTTTTTAGTAGCTATGTACTCAAAAACATTGAGGGGCTTAAACATGTCGATTACGCCATGCTTTTGTGGGACAAACCCCCGACTTACAATGAACCTCTTGAATTTAAAAGGCACGGCACAATTTATGGGCCGATAAGGCTGTCCGCCGGTGCCGAGATAACTGTGAAGTTTTTGGTTGAGCCAAGCTCGAATCCCGAGTTTGTCCGGGACAAATCAGCGATCTTTTTTGTGAGAGACCCCAGGGCAATCTTGGTGTCGCGCTACTACTCCTTTGGATTCACTCATGCCCTGAACCCGAATGAGGAAAAACGAAAAGCACAATTGAAGAGGATGGAGAAAATCCAGACTATGACGCTTGATGATTATGTGCTGGCTCATGCCGATAAGCAGGTAAGAGATTTTGCCATGATGAAAGGTGTCGCGGCAGGCTGCAAAAGAAAGCTCGTTTTAAAATACGAAGACATGATTGATAAGTTTGAGTCATTCGCCTCGGATTTGAGGTCTTTTGTCGAGATCCGTGATGAGGTAATTCAGCACACCTACTCCAGCACGAGGCCTCGGGAGAGCGTTGACAATTTCTCCCATCATCGCTCCGGGCACACTCAAACATTTAGGGAAGAGCTGAAACCTGAAACGCTCGTTCTATTAAATCAGCAGTTGGGACCAACGCTGATCGAGCACGGCTACAAAATTTAATTTTCCGAGAAGGATACGCAGACGTAGCCCGCCTAAGCAAAAACAATTGAGTCGGGCTACGCAACGACGCTCAATTAATGAGGACTATTGCTTGACCTCGCTCGGTTCCTTTCCAGAATCAGGGGGTCTACTGAGGGCCATGTTTTTTTACTCCTTATGAAACTTCGTATACCACTTCATACTCAAGTCTTGATTGGTTTGGCGTTGGCCATCCTGTTGGGGGGCTTTGGCGGAGCCGATCTCATGCTCGGGCCCATTCGTGCCACCGATATTTATGAGTTTGTCGGAACGCTGTTTTTGCGTGCGCTTGGGATGATCGTGGTTCCTTTGGTGGCCACTTCGATCATGTCGAGCATTGCCGATATTGGCAATGGGAAGGATGTGGGCCGTTTGGGCTGGAAGACCGCCCTTTATTATGCGACCACCAGTTTTTTCGCGATCTTAGTCGGACTCGTCCTGGTTAACACCATTCAGCCGGGGATTATCGATGGGCAGCCAGCCTCGCAAGTCTTAAATCTGGACGCGAAAACGGACGACGCCTTGCGCGCGACGGAGGATCGGGATTTGGGCGATATCGCTGAGGTGTTTCTTCGGATGGTGCCAAATAACGTGTTTGATTCGGCGAGTCGCGGCGATTTGCTTGGTTTGATTTTCTTTAGCATCGTCTTTGGATTTTTTATGAGCCGGGTGACTGGGCCTCCGGGGGAGCAGGTGCGCCAAACGGTGCGTGGGATTTATGACACCATGCTGAAAGTAACTCAGTGGATTTTGTATTTTGCTCCGATCGGGGTGTTCGGCTTGGTGGCAGCGCGGATTGCTGAGACCGGGTTTGATGTGTTTAGGCCATTGGCCGTGTATTTTTTCACGGTGGTGGCGGCGCTTGGGGTGCATTTTCTGGTGGTGCTCCCGCTGCTTCTCCTGTTGTTCGCTCGGGTGAACCCCACTCGGCATTATGTGGCAATGTGGCCGGCGATTTTGACTGCGTTTTCGACGGCATCATCCGCAGCGACTTTGCCGGTGACCATGGATTGCGTGCAAAAACGCGCCGGTGTCTCGAAGCGCACCACCAGCTTCGTGCTTCCGATGGGAGCGACTATCAATATGGATGGCACCGCACTCTACGAGTGTGTGGTAGCCATGTTTATCGCCCAAGCCTATGGGATTGAGCTGTCGTTTGGGCAGCAATTTATGGTGGTGATGCTTGCCTTGCTCACCAGCATTGGCGTAGCCGGCGTGCCTCAGGCCAGTCTGGTGGCCATTGTGATTATTTTGAATGCGGTAGGCTTGCCGCCGGAAGGCATTGGTTTAGTGCTGGCGGTCGACCGAATTTTGGATATGATGCGAACGGCGGTGAATATTTTCAGTGACTCGTGCGGTGCCGTGGTGGTGGGCCGTTGGGAGGGCGAGAAAGGGATTTTGCAGTCACCAGAAAAAGATAGCGAGCGAAGTGCCCCCGGCGCTGCCTCGCAAGAGTAATTCGGCCAACCACCAACTTTTTCTTATCGAGCCATGAGCGAGCAAAAAATCTACCCTACCTCCTGGCAGAAAAAGACCATCTGGGCTGCTCTCACCCTTTTGGCGTTAACACTGATCTTGGTGTTGTCCTTCGGCGGGGTGTTTCTTTTGGCGCGGGCGGTAGGCTTTCTCCAGCCGGTGTTGCTTCCGGTGGCGGTGGCCGGGATTCTGGCTTACCTGCTGGACCCGGTTGTGACGGCTCTCGATCGGCGGATTAAGCTATCCAGGCTTTTTGCGGTAATTGTGGTTTTCGGAATTTTCATTATCGCAGGATTTGGGTTCTCGTTTTGGCAGATCCCTAAGATTGTGGAGCAGAGTAAGGACCTCATCGAGCGTTTTCCAGATCTGATCGAGAGGGCGCGGACCACTCTGGAATCAGCGGTGGAAGAGTATAGGGAGAGTTTTGTTGAGCAGGAGTGGTTGCGCGATGCTGAGGCGTGGGTGCAGGAGCGGTGGCCGGATCTAGCCGGGTGGATTTGGGATATTGTGCAGTCTAGCGTGGGGGGCTTTTTAGGCGGATTCGGCTTCCTGGTTAGTATGATCTTGGTGCCGATTTATCTTTTTGTGTTTTTATATCGCACCGACCGGATTCGGAAAAATTGGCATAAATACCTCCCGCTCCGAGCCTCAGGATTCCGGGATGACTTGGTGACAGTGCTTACCCAAATTAATGGGTATTTAGCCAACTATTTTCGCGGCCAGGTATTGGTGAGTCTTATTGATGCCGCCATGACCACAATTTTGCTTATGACCATCGTGCGTTTGGAAGGTGCTTTGGTGATCGGCTTATTGATGGCCACTTTGGGAATTATTCCGTACCTTGGAATGATTTTGACTTTAATCCCGACTGTACTCTTGGCAGCCGCGCAGTTTGGGGATTTATGGCACCCAATTTTGGTCACCATCATCTTTCTGGCGGTTCAAAACTTTAATGGTTTAGTGATCGCCCCCAAAATCGTGGGCGACTCCGTGGGCTTGCATCCGTTAACCGTCATTTTTTCACTCTTTTTCTGGAGTGCCGTGGTGGGTGGGTTGCTGGGTGCATTGCTGGCAGTGCCTTTGACCGCAACACTTAAAGTTTTGATTAGTCACTACATATGGAAGCGGTCAGTTCTGGAGAATGAGGAGGACGATCCTGGGAGCAGCGGTGACGACAATGACCAGACGACGCTTGCTGAGACCGGAAGTACAGCGTAGATTGATAACTACGGCGCACAGCTGGAATACTGTCCTAAATTATGAAAGAAGAACCGTCCCCATCCCAGAAAGATTTTAAGCCAGAAGCTAAGACGCCAAACCAGGCATCGGCGTCCGAGCCCCAAGGTCAAACATCAGAATCCGTAGCCGCAAGCCGCAAAATTCCGACAACCAATCCTCGCGATATCTGGTTGGGCGTACTTGTCGGAGTGCTTTTGTTTAGCGCGCTGGGCTGGGGGGTTTTCGCACTGTTCAGCGAAATGGGAAGTCGCGGCACTCAGGGCACTATTGTTGACAAAGAATTTTATCAACGGCCTGAAACCCGGATTTCGGTGGGCGAAGGAGGATTACGTCGCGAGGAACGAGCGGGGGTCTGGCGTTTGTTTGTGCGTAGCCAGCGTGATGGGCAGACCTACGTGATCAATGTCCAGGAGGACTTGTTTAATTCTAAATCGGTCGGCGATAGTTACTACTTTGTTCCTGCTCCTGAGTCTTTAGTGCGGTAATCGGCGTGGTGATATTTACAGGCGAGGGGTCTTTTCTTTTGACGCATGGGTGCATCGGGGGTTTGCTTCATGAGCATTCCAAAGGAGGATTGCGTCAACAATGAAGATCATTGCTATAGCGAATCAAAAAGGTGGGGTGGGCAAAACCACCACCGCCGTGAATCTTGCTGCGTGCCTCGCTGTAAAGGGGTGCAGAGTGTTGTTGATTGATATTGATCCCCAGGCTAACGCCACCAGTGCTTTGGGCTTTGAAGACCGGCGGGGACAGTCGCTTTACAAAGCTTTAGTGGGTTTAGCCAATATCCGGGACGCGATCCGCCCGACGCGTTTTGAAACCTTGTTCTTTATACCGGCAGACATGGATCTGGCCGGTGCCGAAGTAGAAGTGGCCCGACTCGATCAGCATTTGACCCGCTTACGCACGGTTTTGTATGAGCTTAATGAAGATCCGCCCCCGCCCTGGGACTATTTGCTTTTGGATTGTCCACCTTCGTTAGGCATTCTGATGACCAACGCTCTGGCGGCTGCCGATGAAATTTTATTGCCGTTGCAGGGTGAATATTATGCTCTGCAAGGTTTGAGTAAAATTAATGAGGTCATTAAAATGATCCGAGACACCGGGGCAAATCCTCATCTGAAAATCGGCGGGATTTTAATGACCATGTATGATAGCCGAACCAGTCTCAATCGTCAGGTCTTGGCTGATGTGAAAGAATATTTTGGTGACGACGTCTTTAAAACTTTGATTCCACGAACCATCCGGCTTGGGGAAGCGCCGAGTTTCGGCAAGACCATCATCGAGTACGACCCAAACAGTGTGGCAGCACTTGCTTACCATGCGTTAGCTGATGAATTTTTGGAGCGACAAGGCGAGCCTGTCCAAACCTAACGCGGGAAATAACCCGCAACTACCACCAGCGCTACAGCTTGAAGGCTGGCCGGGTCATATGGTGTTGGACCACCGCTTAGCAGTCTTCTCGCAGGAGCATGACTACCTCATCGTGGCGGATCTGCATTTTGGTTATGCTGCCAGTTTGAACCATCGTGGAGCTTTGCTGCCTGATTGGGGTGAAGATGTAGTGGAACAACGATTGGCAGCCTTGCTCCAGGACTATCAGCCGAAGACTCTGATGCTTTTAGGAGACCTGGTGCATTCGGAGGAGAACTGGCCGGGTTTTTTGGACTTTCTCAAGCGAGTGACGAAAGGTTTGCGCATGATTTTTATTCGAGGAAATCACGACAGAAAAACCCCCAAGACTTTGGACTGGCACGATCACGTCACCTTAGGAGAGCTGTGTTTTCATCATGGACATCTTCCCCTGGGCCAGCCGAGCGTGTGGGAGGTGGTAGGGCATTGGCATCCGGCTTTTCGTGTGGGAAATCGCACCGGAGGGACTTATCGAGCGCCGTGTTTTGTCGAGCAGCCTGGCCGCCTAATTCTACCGGCTTTCTCTCCCTGGGCGGCGGGAACCCAGTGGGCATCGGGTGAAGGGGAACGAATTTGGATGTGTTCAGCGGCCGGCCTGCTGCCGGTGGTGCTTGATGCGAAGCGCACTAATTGCGGTGGGCGACGTAGCGGTGCTCAAGGTCGGCGCTAAATTCGGCGCTGAAGTTTTCCATCTCCACCAAGAGCGCTTTAATGCTGGAAACCAAAAAGTTGTAACCGAACATGGCGGGAATCGCCACCAACAAGCCGGTGACCGTGGTAACCAGTGCCCCGGACACCCCGGGAGCCATGATGGCCAAGGAAGCTTTCCCGGTCGCTGCCACCGCGGCGAAGGTATCCATTACCCCCCAAACCGTTCCGAGCAGGCCCAGGAAGGGCGCACCGCTTACCACCGTTGCCAGTAGGATCATGCGTCCCTCAAGCTTTAGGCCGATCTCTCCCACCGCCCGTTCCATGGCGGTGCTGACCGCTCGCATTTGCGCAGGGTTGATTGGATCGGCCAAGTTAAGGCGTCCGGCATATGTTTCGTCAATCTCCGCCGAGCCTAGCAGGTGCAAGCTAATTTCCCGGCCTCCGGCTCGGTAGACCGCATACAAAGGCGAGCGACGGAAGGATTGGCCTCGTTGAAAGAGTCTCATCGGTTGTCGATCAGCGCGGTATTCCTTAAGGAAACGGTTATTCCACACCCGAGCCGCGCGCAAAGAAAGGAGTTTGGTGAAGATGACCGACCAGCTAAAGACTGAAGCCCAGAAAAGCAGCAGGAGGATGACTTTGCTCGCCAAGTTCGATTCTTCCATGGCGTAAAG
>DAIRSW010000082.1:0-3396 GCA_036804205.1 Verrucomicrobiia bacterium
CACCACAACCTCAATGATCGAGAATCCACCTCCGTTTGCTCGACGGCGAGTCAAGTGGTTACGGAAGTGACTGCGAAGCTGAGTGGAAGAAGGCGAAGAATCTGACCTAGCTGAACTCGCGGTTGAATCCGACTGAGGATCTTTGGCCGAGATGCCCGTGGGGCATGAAAGTGTTGATACCATAAAGCGTGCTGTCCTTGAAAATGCTAAGCTTGAAAATCTCGAGCTGTCCAGGACTTAGCAGGTTGATAGCACCAGAAAAAGCACAGTGCATGCCCACTTTTGCGGGCTGTTCTTGCCACATGGCCACTTACGTATTCAGCAAAACTCGTAAGTCGCTATGGCTGAATACACTGTGTAGTTTGACTTTGTCATTGCAAAAGTTGAAAAAATTTTGCTTTTTCTGCGATTTTCCCGATAAAATCCAGCAAGTGGCCACGGAATGGTCAATCGACGCACCCACTGGCTGAATAGGGCGGGCCTTTCATGGTGTTTTTCGCATTTTTGCGAATTCTACACGGACGCAAATTGCGGAAATGGCGGATGGGGGGGGATTCGAACCCCCGGTACCTTTTGGGTACACACGCTTTCCAGGCGAGCACAATCGACCACTCTGTCACCCATCCTTCGCAAGTCTTTCGAATATAAAGCAAACCGCAATCTCGCCCTCACTGCAAATGAAAACTTTCCTCCGCCTGGATGGCGGCAGATCACCTTGACCCAGTGCAGAAACCGGTGAATCAAAGCAACACACCGGCTTCGATGCGGTTCATCCTCAATCCTCGCTCCATCCTGGCAAGCGCTCTGCGTCTTCAGCGCAGCTGGTGTGAGTCGTTTTTTATTCGACGGTCATTTCATTGCACGCGTTTTTGGCTCGGACGGAGCCTCGCCCTCCCCGGGGAATTCGGGGTCCCGAGCAGGATGGGAGACCGTCATACCCGGTCGGGACGTCAAGTTTTGCCCCACCGGGGGCGAGCCAAGTGGAAGCGCGGTTTCAGAGGACTTGCCTACGAAAGTTTGCTTTTGAGCGCTTTGATCTCTTCCTCGATCTCGTGCTGCCGCGCCACCAGGCGTTCCAGCTGCATCTGATAACGGTGCAGAGTTAGGAGCGTGCGATTGACGTGACCGCGGGTTTCCACTCTTTGCGATTCGTTTTCTTTGAGTTGTCTCGACAGATCGTTAAAGCGAGATTCCGCATCTTCTTTTGAGAGGCCGCTGTGGTCAAAGCTTAACGCAGGCCGAGGAGCTGCCTCGGGGTTGGCCACTTGCACGGTGTCGGCTCCTTTTTTTCCAACAGCTCCCCCACCGCCACCGGCCTTGGTTTCGCTGTAGAGCGGCACTTTAACGGCGGCTCCGCAGTGCACACATTGCAAATCCATGCCCTCCCCGTCGCGGTCCACCACCAGCTCGCCACCGCAAAATTGGCAGTCAAACACAATGTCGCGATCTGTGATCACAACAGAATCATCTTCGGGCGAGGATTTAGAGAGCGGCAACATAATTACAAAATATGAAAAGGGGAAATCTATGCGGTTTTCGCTAGGCGAGGGACAATACTTCTCAGGTTACCCAAGATTGTCAAGCACGTGGCATTCCCACACAACCAAAATGAGACGCGCATCCTGCCAATCTCCCCAGGGGTGTCATCAAGCGATCACTGCGAATCCTCTGCGGCGCTCTTGCGCTCTTGCTCTTCGTCTCTGATACGCCGAATGGCATGATCAATATGCATGTGCAAATCGTACAGCTCGTAACTATAGGCCAGCGGCACTCGCATACCCATAATCTCGCTCCGCAACTCCTCCAGCTTGCTGATGTCGCGTTGAGGATTGGGTTTCTTGGTGACCTTACGCCGCCCATCAACATCTTGTAAAGTGCGATACCAGCGATAAATGCGGGCGCGCATTCTCCAGCGCCAAGTCGGCATCACCAGGCGTACTAGTGGAATGGCGAGCGTCAAGAGGGGCAGAATCATGATCTTCAGCCGGTCAACCAACGACGCGGCCCAGAAGGGCAAGTAACGTTGCAAGAAGGGTGCGCCGGCCTGATGAAATCGCTCGGCATCTTCGGCGAGTGGCAAGGCGGTGTGCAGGCCACTTGGAAATTCCTCAGGCGCTTCCAAAAGCCCGCCACGCGCAAGAATGCGTCGTGTTTTCTGCAAAACCAAGGGGATCAATGCCGGATGAAAATCATGGGTCACCACCAAATTGGCGGTTGTCGCCAGCATCGGAACGTCTTCAGCCGGAATGAGTGCTTGTAGGTCCAGCATACCCTCGCCGAGAACGATGCCACTTAGAAAAGGATAGCGAGCTGTGTAGGCCTGAATTTGCCGGACCGGCAGAAGCCGTAGACCAGGCATCCGGAGCAGTCGCTCAATCAAGGGACTATCAAGACTCATCACAAAAAAGGCTACGTCCACCGCCCCGGCGGCCAGGGCGTCGGCAGCCTCTGCTCCACCGATAGGCAGCAGGTTCGCGGCGTCCTCAGGAACGCCAACCTCCCTTAAAGCGGTTAAAGCAACAGACCGGGTGCCTGACCCGACCGCTCCCACCGCGATGCGTGAGGTCGCCAGCTGGCCTAAACGGTCAGCCTGCAATCCATCGCGCACAAAAATCCAAACCGGCTCATAAAAAAGACTTCCCAAAGCCAGCAGAGTTGCATGGTCGGCCTCAGTCTCCGCTCCGCTCTGCACCAGAGCCATATCCACGCCACTGTTAGGGTCGCGGAGGCTTTCCAAATTTTGTATTGAGCCTTCGCTGGTGACCACGTGCACCTCCACGCCGTCATGGCTGAGTTCTTCGGCCAAGCGCAGGGCAAAGGTGTGATAACGCCCGCCCTCCTGTCCGGCAGCCAATCGAAACTCATGAGGAGGGGCTGGCTTCACAAACTGCCAGGTAATCGCGAAACCCAAGCCAATCAGTCCAAGACTGACCATCCACACGATCCACAAGCTATTCCCTCCGCTGCCCTCGAGGTGTTCTTCATCTGTGTATTCGTCGGGATTTTTCAACGGGTCGGGATTTTTCGTAGTGTCGGGAGTAGGAGTGGTCATGTCAAAAATCAGCGTCACTTCATTTTGGAAAAAGACCGTATAAAGAGCAAGCTATTCTTTACCTGTGAATAAAAATCATTGGCCTGGTGTGGGAAATGACTGAAACAAAAGCCAACCGCATCGACTGCGGTGAGACGCGCACTCAATCACAACTCCATCCTAGCGATTGTCGCTCGCGTTTGGCCACCGGGCTTGCCCCGGTGGAGATCACCATTGAAATCCAGAATCGTCCTTCAGAAAACATTCCACCGACCGGGCTTGTCCCGGTGGGCAAATGATTGCATCAAAACCAACGCCATTGACTGCGGTGAGACGCGCACTCAATCACTGCTCCATCCTGGCGA
>DAIRSW010000082.1:3496-6582 GCA_036804205.1 Verrucomicrobiia bacterium
GATGGGGGCAACGGACCCGGGGAGACCGGGATCTGGATTTCAAGTTTCTCCCCACTGGGACGAGCCCGGTGGAAGCACAGCTTACGCGCAATTTGGTAACGTTACCAAATTGCGCTTACGCCGTTTTTTGAACCCTGGGTAGGTAGGCGTGACGAGTTCACGCCCAATCATTGGCGAGTTCGCCGGCGAAATTGATTCACCAAGAGGTGAGCTAGAAACTCTGAAGAGCGGGACTTTTGAGCGGCAACTAGTGATTTGATTGACGATTGTTGCTTGTGTGGCCACCGGGCTTGCCCGGTGGAGATCATCATTGAAATCCAGACTCGTCCTTCAGAAAACATTTCACCGACCGGGCTTGTCCCGGTGGGCAAATGATTGCATCAAAGCCAACGCCATTGACTGCGGTGAGACGCGCACTCAATCACTGCTCCATCCTGGCGAGCAGGATGGGGGCAACGGACCCGGGGAGACCGGGATCTGGATTTCAAGTTTCTCCCCACCGGGACGAGCCCGATGGAAGCACTGTTTACGCGCAATTTGGTAACGTTACCAAATTGCGCTTACGCCGGTTTGGGATACCTGCGGTTGTAGAGGCTACAAGTCTTGGTCAAATGATATCGGTCCTCAGGTGTTTCGGGTGAAACGGGAGGTTCAATTATTTCTCGATTCTTAATTTCCCCATCCTGGCGAGCAGGATGGGGTATCGGACCAGGGAGACCGGGATCTGGATTTCAAGTTTCTCCCCACCGGTAAGATGCGTTTCTCCCCACCGGGACGAGCCGACGAGCCGGGTGGAAGAACACCCTGTATGCTCGAAAGTTTGGGTCCAGGGCTTCGTCCGAAGGAGTCAAGCGAGCCATTCCCGAAGCTGCTGACGCCTCTGTTTGCGGGCCTACTGGGTGAGAGGTGTGGGTCCGGCCCGAATGAGTGCGCAAATTTTTTTGGCGAGGTGACGATTTTACGATTTAGTGCGTTCGCATGTGGGGATCTCTCTTTGTTTTACTTGGCTCATCGCTCGGCTTTGTGGTGGCTTACAACACTTACGGGCGCTGGCTGGGGCGCAAAGTCTTTCAGCTGAGCGCGGAGCGTATCTGTCCCTCAGTGGAGTTCCGCGATGACCGCGACTTTGTGCCTTCCAACCGCTGGGTGGTGTTTGGACATCACTTCACCAGCATCGCGGGCACTGGCCCCATCGTTGGGCCGGCCATTGCCGTGATCTGGGGTTGGCTTCCGGCTTTGCTTTGGGTGGTGTTTGGTTCCATTTTTATTGGAGCAGTTCACGATTTAGCAACCTTGGTGGTCAGCTTACGCAACCGCGGTCAAACGATCGGCGACATCGCTGGGACTTACCTGGGCGCTCGAGTGCGGCTTCTTTTTCTTGGCACGCTCTTCGTATGCATCACCATCGTGATCGCGGTTTTCGGTCTGGTGATTGCGAATGTGTTTCGCTTGTTCCCTTCGGCCATCTTGCCATGCATTGTGCAGATTCCCTTAGCAATTCTGATCGGATTCATGATGAAAGGGCGCACCGGCTCCCCGTTTGGTCCGGCGCTTTTCGCTCTGGTCGCCATGTTCGTAATTGTTTTTACAGGCGACCTCGGAGTTTTCCACGAATGGAACACTCAACTCGCAGCCATGCCCATCTGGCTGTGGACCGTCATCCTGTTGAGCTACGGATTTTGCGCTTCGGTTTTACCGGTCTGGGTGCTTTTGCAGCCCCGCGATTTTATAAACGCTTTGCAGCTGCTGAGCACCATTTTGCTTTTAGCCCTTGGCGTGGTCGCGGCCATGGTCTTCGGAGGCCCCACCTTGAGCAGCCTCGCGGAGGGCGCTGAGCCGACCCGACAAAGCCTCAGCTTCGTTGCGCCCATGGTGAATTGGAACCCGGAGGGAGCGCCATTCATCTTTCCCTTTTTGTTTGTGACCATCGCTTGCGGGGCCATTAGCGGCTTCCATTGCCTGGTGGCCTCGGGCACGAGCAGTAAACAATTAGCCACCGAAAACGATGCCCGGATGGTTGGTTATGGATCCATGCTGACCGAAGGCTTTCTCGCTGTGCTCGTCCTATTGTGCTGCGCGGTCGGTCTGGGACTCGGAGTGCCGACTCCTGGCGGAGTATTGACCGGGGTCGAGGCCTGGCAACACCAATACCAATCCTGGTCAGCAGCCGGAAGCTTGGGCGCTATGGTCGGTGCGTTTGTGCAAGGAGCCGGCAACTTTTTGGGTACTCTGGGCTTGCCAACCGGAGCCGCCACCGCCTTGATGGGGGTGTTCGTGGCTTCTTTCGCTGCCACAACCCTGGACAGTGCCTGCCGGCTTCAACGTTATGTGGTGCAAGAACTGGCCGGGGCTCTGCAAGAAAGCGCGCCCAAACCACTAGCACCCGTGTTGCAACCACTGCGCAATACTTTTGTCGCCACCGCGTTTGCGGTAGGCTGCGGAGCCATGCTAGCAGCCATTCCAGCGCGAGGCCAAGAATGGTCCTTAGAAAACGCTGGCCTGGGTGGCATGCTACTGTGGCCGGTTTTCGGAGCTTCGAATCAGCTTCTAGGGGGCTTGGCATTCATCGTGGTCATCTTTTACCTGCGGCATCATCAAAAACCGCTGTGGTTCGCCCTGCCACCGGCGCTCTTTATGTTAGTCATCCCGTTCTGGGCCATGAGCATGCTGGTCTTTTTTGGGGATGGCAAACAACCCGGCTGGTTGGCCAGCGGCGAATACCTCCTGGCAACCTTGGGCACATTGGCTTTATTGCTAGAGGTCTGGATGGTAATCGAAGCGCTGGTGCGTTGGCGCAAACAATGATCATCTCCTTCACCACACCACAAATCCAGCGGTCAAGTCTCCGTGAGTCAAATTCCTATGCAAATTCAATCATTAGAAATCAAGAACTACCGCCTTTTTCGTGACGCCAAACTGGGGAATCTTCCTCAGTTAACGATCGTGGTTGGTGCCAATGGCTCGGGCAAAAGTACGCTATTTGACGTTTTTTCCTTCCTCAAAGAGTCGCTTACCCAGAATGTGGCTACCGCAGTGGCCCGGCGGGGAGGCTTCAAGGAACTGGGGAGTCGTGGGGAAACAGGGCC
>DAIRSW010000082.1:6592-13267 GCA_036804205.1 Verrucomicrobiia bacterium
TCACCGTCAAATTTCGGGAAAGCGGCGGGCGTCTTGCCAGCTATCAGCTTGAGGTGACTGAGGAAGATGGCCGACCCATGGTGGACCGGGAGGTTTTGAAGTTCCGACGCGGTCAATACGGCCAGCCGTGGCACTTCGTCGATTTCTCTAGGGGACGCGGCTCGGCCATCACCAACGAATCGGCCTACGGAGAGGAAGGAGCCAAAAAAGAGCGTAAAGAGCACGTCCTCGACGACCCCAGTGTTCTGGCGATCAAGGGCCTGGGCCAATTTAAAGAGTTTCGAGTGGTGTCCGAATTCCGCAGTCTGATAGAAAACTGGCACATTTCGGATTTCCATATAAGCGAAGCCAGGCCGAGTGCAGAGGCCGGTTACTCCGAACACCTCTCGACCCGTGGAGACAACATCGCCCAAGTAGCGCAATATCTTTACGAACACCACCGGGAAAAGTTCGACCGGGTCTTAAGGATCATGAGCCAACGTGTACCCGGAGTGACCAAGGTGGAGGCAGAGCCCACAGTGGATGGGCGCCTGGTGTTGCGCTTCCAAGACGGCAGCTTCAAAGATCCCTTCATTGCCCGCTACGTTTCGGATGGCACCATTAAGATGTTTGCTTATCTCGTGCTTCTCTACGATCCAAAGCCTCATCCTCTCCTCGCGGTCGAGGAACCTGAGAACCAACTCTACCCCGACCTGATGATAGAGCTGGCTGAAGAGTTTCGGGACTATGCCCGACGGGGCGGACAAGTCTTTGTTTCGACCCACTCGCCAGATTTCGTCAACGGAGCCAAACTCGAAGAGCTTTTTTGGCTGGTGAAACGAGATGGCTTCACAGAGGTTCACCGCGCATCAGACAACGAAACCCTGCGAGGCTTGGTCGAAGAAGGCGACTTACCGGGAGCCCTTTGGAAGCAGGGTTTATTCGAAGGAGCCCGGCCCAAATGAGCAGACTGGTTTTTCTTTTGGAGGATCGGTCGATGAAGGTTTTCCTCGAACAGCTTCTTCCCCGACTTTTCCCCAACCTGTCCTTCCTCTGCGTCGAGCATGAGGGGAAAAATGATTTAGAGAAAAGCATCCCACGCAAATTAAAAGGATGGAAGGAACCTGGGGCACAATTTTTGGTCCTGCGCGACAACGACGGAGGCGACTGCCGCATCACCAACCGACGAATTTCCGAAATTTGTAAAGCGGCAGGCAGGCCGGACACTATCATCCGGTTGGCCTGCCAGGAGTTGGAAGGGTGGTATTTGGGATGCCCTTCGGCGTTGGCGCAGGCCTTTGGCAAGCCGAAGTTGCAGTCGCTCGCAAACAAGGCCCGCTACCGTGAGCCCGACACGATCCAACGTCCCTCGGAGGAATTGACTCGGCTTCTGCCTGAATTCCAGAAGGTCTCAGCGGCAAGAATGATGGGAGCCACTCTGGAGCGCGACAACCGATCCCACAGTTTTCACACATTGCTGAAAGCGATCGAGGCAAAATAGCGGCGGTAAACAAGCCCCCATTTCAAAGACACTCAGGGTCTCGCCCGGCAGTAGCGAACATTGTGAGAATTCACGATAAGGTGCAAAACATTTGGCACCAAGATTCTCCGCCGAGCCGCAGAACGCTTGACCGCATTCGTATCCGTGGAAAAGTTGTAGGCTGATGAACAATCCTGATCCTAGCAGCTACGTCCAGGTGATCAGTCAATTTGTGCGCGGTCGTAATGCACTCCTGATCCAAGCAAAAATGACCCCTCTCTTTCTGGACTACTACCTGCACCTGGGGGAACGAGGAATAAGTCTTCCCAGCCGTCACGATCAGATTTTTAAGCGCGCCTTAGCAGCCATCACCTTGCATGCGGTCTCGCGTCCCCGCTCAGAGATCTTTGCTTGGACTATCAATTTTCAGTCGCCACTGGTTAATCTGTTTGTCGCGGCCAATAACCCGGATGGCTCGGTGATTGGAAATTATTTCTCCGAAGACATCAAAGAACTCCCTTCCAACCTTCTGCTGTCCGAGGTGGCCATACCCGGCCAAGAACCTCAGCGCAGCATCGTAAGCTTCGATGGCGAAGATCCCTTAAATGCCGCCGAGCATTTTTATCTTCAGAGTGAGCAGCGCCCGGGCCGTTTTTTTGAAGGCACCGATGAGGATTTTTTTCTGCTAGCCGCCCAGCCTGGCTGTGATCTCGCTTGGCTCAACGAGTTTGATCCGACCAAGGATGACTGGTCCGAGGAAGAAATCGCTCCACTCGAACAACGCCTGCTGCGCTGGTGGTGCGGTTGCCATGAACAAAAAATTTTATCCATTCTGGCAGCGGGCATCGGGGCAAAAGCCGATGAGATTTTTGGAGATCAAGAAGTGCTCCGCGTGCAATGTCCTCGCTGCGGCAAAAAATATTCGGTGTCTCGCGAAGTGCTGGAAGCCTTTCACGCCGACACCGAGAACGCTGAGCACAAGCCATTGAATTGAGCTAAAACCCGCTCGCTAGAAGCAAATTTGCCTTTCTTCGACGCCACGACCCCGTTTGCTGCGTAACATAGAATTGAACAATCACGGCACATTCACCGTCCATCAAGCTGACAACATCTATTTGCTCACTCTCGAACTTTTGCCTTACAACCTATGAAAAATCTTTTTAAGTTTTTACTGTTCGTCCTCTTTTTGACCTTTGGGGTGGCCGCTTTGTATCGCGGGTCAGGAATTAGCTTTGCACAACAGACGCCGAGCCCCGGTCTCGCAGAAAAAGCAACCCTGGCCACCGGCCCAAGAATCAATCTTGACGAAGTAGATGTCTTGGCCGCCATCAACGAGCAGCGAACGCGACTTATCGCTCGGGTCATGCCGTCGGTTGTCGCCATCACCGCCAGCAGCAGCGTCTCGGCGTCGCCCACTGATGATGAATTTTTATACTGGTTTTTTGGTCGCTCAATGCCGGGAGAATATCGCAATCGCCAGCTTGGCTCAGGCTTTGTAGTGTCCGAGGAGGGGCACATTCTAACCAATCATCATGTAGTCGCCAACGCGCAAAACATTGAGGTGCAACTCAGCACGGGCGAAACGGTACCAGCACGAGTGATCGGAGTCGACAGCCGCCTCGACGTGGCGGTTTTGAAAATTGAGTTCACGGGGTTGGAGCCGTTACCCTTGGGCAACTCGGATTTGGTCGAGGCCGGTCAGACTGTGTTTGCGATCGGCAACCCTCTTGGCCTTGCCGAAACCGTGACCGATGGGATTATCAGCGCCAAGGCGCGCCGCATGTCGGACGACAGTCGACTGGAGTTTCTCCAGACTAATGCGGTCATCAACCAGGGCAACTCCGGCGGGCCACTCATTAATGTGCGCGGCGAAGTGGTGGGTATCAACACTCAAATTTTGGCCAACCGCGCTGGCTCATGGCAAGGATATGGCTTTGCGATCCCGGCCAATCTGGCCCGCCAATCTTTAGAGCAAATCCTGGAGCGGGGATCCGTTCTGAGAGGATATCTCGGCGTGCAAATGCGCGACGTGATGCCAGCCAATGACCAACAATTTGGGATTACCGCTACTGAAGGCGCGCTGGTCATACAGATCGTGCCAAACTCGCCAGCTCAGCAAGCGGGTTTGCAGCAGGGGGATGTCATCACTTCCCTGAACGAAACAACCATTCGAAGCAGCTCCGACCTGGTCAATGAAATTAGTGATCTTACGCCCGGCACCCGGGTGCAGCTAACGCTAGAGCGCGCCGGCCAGTCGCAAACGCTGGATGCGGTGATCGGAGAGTTCCCTGCGGACTCGCGGGCTCAGCTCTCCCCGGCCCAGCCTGCACCACGTTTTGCACAGACTCCTCGCACACCAGGCCCAGCGTCTCCGCCACAGATTGAACCAAGAAACCTGGAGCAAATTCTCGGCTTGCAAATTTCCTCCCTGCCCTCGGCCTCGCAAGGTGGGCAGAGTGTTGCTGGCGTAGTTGTCGTCGCGGTTGATCCCGCAAGCCCGGCTGCGGAAGCGATTCAACCGGGCGACATTATTGAAAGGGTTGGAACTGAACGAGTCACCAGCCCCAAACATTTTATCAGCGCGCTTCGAGCCTTAGAAAGCGCCCGAAGAATCGAACTGGGCCTTCGCCGTGACAACCGGGAAATGAAGATCTTGATCTCTATGACTTCTTAGACGGTTATGCGGATGTCACGCCGACCGTTTGTGGTTTCTTTATCCTCAATTTTAGCGAACGGGCTGTGGCTCGGAGGCCTTGCTTATCTCGGGCTTGTCGCACTTAACCCGGCTTGGTCCGCGGACGGGCGCTCTTTTCTGCTACCCATTTTCGGAATTCTCATTGCTCGGCAAATACCGCCTTGGTCGCCTCCCAAATATGGTAAAGCCTTCATTTTATTGTTGTGCGGTGTTGTTGTGTTACCAGCCCTGCTTTTGGGATGGCCCTGGTGGAACGCAACGCTTTTAGCACTCGCAGCAATCACTGGGGTAGGCGGCTTTTGGTTGGCCGGCGCCTGGCAAGCCGAGGGAAACTCCGACCTGGTCAGTCTCAAGTGGGCTCGGTTTTCTCATACTCTTTGCATTATTTCCCTACACTTTGTCCCCGTGGGCTCGGACTTAGGACCCGGCTACTACATGGTGACCATTTTCGCAGTATTTGGGTTCGTGATTTTTCACGCGTTCTCAGCCGCAAACTCCCAGCGACGTCTTCGCCATGGAATCGCCTGGGCATTAGCAACCTTGTCATGGCTCATGACGTGGTTCGGGCTCCTGACAGCTGCAGCGTAAGCGCGGGTGGCTAAGAGTACTTCACAGGCAATGTTTTGCCTTGTTGCGCACTTTGCGTGGCCAAGTCCAAAACGTGAATAGGACGTCGCGACCACTCTGCCGTGATAATCAGCTCGGCCCCATCGACCAGATGATCGCGTACGTTTTCATAGTAGCGCGCACCTTCATCAACGGGATTTGGATACTCCGTGGTGATTTTCTTTCCGTCCGACACTTGGTAGAGTTTGGCGTGAGAATTGTCGAGCGTCAAAGTTCCTTCCGTACCGCGAATCCTCAGCCAGCAGCCCTCGCCTTTTGCGTCGAGCGTTGAGATACACAAGGTAAGCCAAGTTTGATCATCAAACCGAACCACCAAAAATCCTTCGTCCTCCGTGGTGTCCTCCGCCCATTGGGTCTTGGGCGCCCAGTAACCGTTGTGGGCAAAACCGGTAATCTCGGTCATGCGAGAGTCGATGAGTTGGAAACTATATTCGAGTAAATGCACTCCCCAGTCGTAAAGCACGCCCCCTGAAATCGACCGGCTACTACGCCACCAGTCACGCGGCTGCCCATATCCACCGAAAAAACAATCCACCCGGATGATTTCGCCAATCAACTTTTGTTCCCGGACCAGCTCGCGAGCCAGCATGATCCGACCGTCCCAATGTCGGTTGTGATAGGTGGACAACATCACGTCATTCGCAGTGGCCGCAGCAATCATGGCATCGACTTCTTCGGTGGTGATCGCGAGTGGTTTCTCACAGACAACATGTCGACCGGCATTCAAACACTGCAAAGCCAAGGGTGCATGGGTATTGTGCGGGGTAATCAGAACGATCAAATTGACTGACGACTTGGCTAACATCTCCTCCAAGCTGGGATACGTTTCGATGCCAAGAAAATCTTCCGTGGCCACCTGAAGCCGGTCCGGATCCATTTCGGTCACCGCAACCGGGGTCATTCCTGCGGCGAGCATTTGCTTGAGGTGGGCTCGGCCCATATTAAAGGCCCCCCCATATCCAACCACGCCAACCTTGATGTCTTGAGCACTCGCAAATTTATTCATAAACAGGGCTTACGCTTAGCATAGACAACGAGCGGTGCGAAAAATAAATGAACAATTTGCAAGGCCAGCTCCCAAATTTTTTCGATAAATTCTTGCAGCCCCAAGCCCATGTGCTAGGTTAACCTTCGAATCGCGGGGTGGAGCAGCCTGGTAGCTCGTCAGGCTCATAACCTGAAGGTCGTAGGTTCAAATCCTACCCCCGCTACCACCAAACACATCTGTTAAAAGACAGATGTTGTAACGCCCACAAGATATATTGACAACGGGGCAAAGCGATTCTCAGTCATTCTTAACTATATGGATGTTATGGATGATAAGTCGACCGTTCCAGAAAGGGCATCTGAGACATCAGAATCTGCCGATCTCAACAGCACCAAAATGCCGATCGATCCGGTTGACGCGCTGTTCATCGGAGTGCAGTCCTCCCTAGTCCGGGGCCTCTTGGTTTGCTTTGCTGCCCTGTTGGCGTTTTTGCTTCATTTTTTGGCAAACAGCGGAGACGGGACGCCATTTCTATTTCCTTTTGCTTGCGTCTTCAGTGTCTTCTTGTGGGCGGAGCACGGTATGTGGTTTTTCGCTGGCTTCGGGGCAGTGCTTGCTGCTTTTTATTTTGGGTATAAATTCACCCTGGTCGGAGGGGGCAAAGCAACCTGGTTCGCGCTGGTCTTATGCTTCGGGTTCTACTTTCTACCGATGAATTTCACTCGCGTATCAAACCCAGGGATTTGGTTCGGACCCTACGAGCCAACTATTGCGAGAGACTGGATCGGCAGCATTGCCACATTTTTCACTTTTTCGATTGTCTTCTGGTTTGCTGCGGGCTGGCTCCAACGGATTTTTGCGATGTTGAAGCCTCGCCACACTCCAAAACAGCACTGAGATCGTGTG
>DAIRSW010000083.1:0-5102 GCA_036804205.1 Verrucomicrobiia bacterium
GGCTACCCATTCTCCACTCAACCCGCGACTCCTTGTTGGTTCGAAAGCTTCAAAAAGATTCAAGGCAGTCTGACCGGTTTACGCCTTTAGGCTTGGCAGCCATGTTAATCATCGCCATTGGAATTTCCGTGTTGGCTCTGCCCCGGTCGCCCCAGCCGACCACCATGGGCGCTTTTGTAGGGCAGCTTATGGAGATAAAAACTTCAGGGCAGATCTCGCTGTCCAAACTGGGCGGATCAACCTCGGAACTTGACCAGTGGCTCATGCAGCGCGGGTCACCGGCGGGTTTTGACTTGCCCGGCCAATTGGCCAAGCTCAGTCCGCTCGGGTGTCAAACCTTTAAGGTGAATGGGCATCCGGTCTCGTTGATGTGTTACATGCTCGACCGGGAAAGCGTTGTGCATGTTTTTGTTATCGAATCTTCTCGACTGCAAGACGCGCCGCACGAGCTGCAATTTCTTAAAGGGACACCCTACATCGTCTGCACCTGGACCGCAGATGGCCAGACCTACGTGATCACCAGCAGTGAGATGAACGAGGCTGATCTTCTCACTTTGATATAAAAGTCTGGCGGCTTGCCTTTTGAGGACCTAAGCTGTCAGCTGCCAACTGTGCCGGTCAGGGCTTGCATAATGTCCTGCTCGAACTCCATCAGAACAGTTCGAGCGAAGTCACGAACGCTGAGAGTTTCGTCTCGAAGAAATTCAGAGAGATCAACGGCATACGTGATTTGGGTAGGCTCATCCGAGCTATGGGCGTCCAGAAAGGTTGCATTGGCGAAGCGCCGACCTACCACGGCACGGTCGTAGCCCTTGCCTCCAGAGATTTGTGAATCAAAGACCCGAATTAATTCAAGGGAGAGTTCTGGATAAGCACTCACGTCGAGCGAGACTTTTCTCGTTTCAGGCAGCCAGTCCAGTCCACGCCAAACCTCGCAGCCTAACCAACGCTTCGGTCGCATCTCGGCGGGGAGCGACCGGATGGCAGCGAGTGTTGCAGAAAAGACAGCAAGATGTGTAGAATGTTTGTCGAAAGGCTGATGTGAATAAAGCACTCGAGGCTGGCAACGCCTGAAAAGCGTAGCTAGTTCATCAACAAGCCGTTGGTGGTGCTTTGGATCCTTGGTGTGGCTGCTGGGATGGGCAAGTTGGGCGACGACTGCATACTTGCCTAATGAGGCGGCCTCTTGCTGCTCGGCAGCTCGAAGCTCGACCATCTCCTGATCAGAGATGTTGTGATAAGATCCTCTTCGGGAACTTCCCGCTCCGTCGGTGCATGTGACGCCGCCAAACCACTGCTCGACAGAGTTGTAACATTCAAGAATTCCGTGGATTGCCATAAACTCCAAGTCGTCCGGATGTGCACCGATTGCCAAATGAGTGACCCGGGCAAGAGCTTGCTCCGGGGGAAGCCCGTCAGGAACAAAAAATTTACAGGAGGTTGTGGGTTCACTCATGGTTTGAAGGTTAAGGCACACCGAATCGTTTCAAGGCCTTGGACAGCAAAAGCGAAAATTAGCCACTTGTAAGAAAGATCTTGAAGCAAAAAGAGACAGGCAAACAGGCAGAGAGTCAGCTGAGCCAGCAGCCCCCATCCCTGGTGTAGGCCGACAACGAATACTTGTCCAAAGGCGGCGAGGAGTCCTGGAACGAGATAGAGCATGCGGTCAAATACATACAGAAGCACCTTTGGCCAAGCTAAAACAATTCCCACGGCTGTTCCAAGGAGTAGGACCGCTACCAATGCTGAAATGCGGAGAACATAGTGTCCGATCGAATCAAAAAAAACCGAAAGGGGATAGTCTGACCAATCTGGGCGCATGATGAAGTGAACATTGATACCGTTGCCACTGCTACAGCAGGTGCTGGCGGGCGAGATCTTGGCTGTCAATCATTCCGGCTAACCGGCCGGCCTTGTCAGTAACCACGATGTCGTCGATCCGATGCTCGGCTAGGATCTTTAGAACTTCGCCAGCCGAGCGATCCTCGAAAACCGTGATCGGCGACGGAGTCATCACTTCCTGAATGATTCGAGATCCCAGTTCTGGATCGGTGAGATACCGGCGAGTAAAGTCGCCTTGGGTAAAGACGCCCAACACGTTTTCATTGGAATCGCAAACAATGACCGCTCCAGTTCGCTTCTCGCTCATTGCGGCGAGTGCGTCAGCAATGGTTGATTCTGGGGAAACCGTAGCTGTCGCATCCTTCGGACGCATTATATCCTGCACCTTAAGCAAGAGCCTGCGGCCCAGCCTTCCGCCCGGATGGTATCGGGCAAAATCCGCCTCTTGAAATCCTCGAAGCTGCATCAGCACCATGGCAAGTGCGTCACCCAACGCTAGCATGGCCGTCGTACTTGAGGTGGGTGCCAATCCTAAAGGGCAGGCCTCTCGCTCCACGGCCACGTTTAAAACGACATGAGATTGCTTCGCCAAAGTGGAGTGGTCCGAACCAGTGATGCCAATGAGCTGATGTTCAAAACGCTGCAAGGCGGGAAGGAGATTGAGGATTTCGTCGGTTTCTCCGCTGTAACTTAATGCGATCACAGTGTCTCCATCGCTGAGCAAACCAAGATCACCGTGGAGAGCGTTTAAAGAATTTAAGACCACCGCACGCGACCCCGTGCTGGTAAGAGTTGCGGCGAGCTTATCCCCGATGTGACCGGATTTGCCAACGCCTAGGACAACGATTTTTGAGCCGCGTTGAAGGGTTTCGAAAAGAATGGAAATCGCTTTCACGAAGGGCTCGCCTAAGCGTTCTTCTAAGCGCTGAAGTTCCAGTCGCTCAGTTGCTAAGACCTTGCGAGCCATTTGAAGAATGGTGGGAGAATCCATCTGCTCAGCTGGGGATGAGTAGCTAGACGTAAGCACGCGGACGTCGCAGTTGAAAGATATGAGCCGGTCGGGTGTTATGCCCCAGCGCCACGTAGCTGAAGCGTCCGACCCAACGGTAAGTCTTGCCTGAATCCAAAAAGTCCTCAACTAAATACGGCATTTCTTCACTTACGTTCCAATCATGCAGAGGAAGTTCGATTGTCCCTGCTTGCGGGTGAAAAGGATCTGTGTTGACCACCACGATCACAATGTTATCACCCGCAGGGGTGAGCTTTGCAAAGGCCAAGATGTTTTCGTTAGAGCTTCCTAAGAAAGTGAGGTTTTCGTAGCCGTGCAGAGCGGGATTGTGCAGACGAGCTTGGTTGACCGCTCCGACCCAGTCTTTGATGTTGCCGGGGAGGTCCCAGTTACGGGATTTGAACTGGTACTTTTCAGAATCGAGATACTCTTCCTTGCCGGCAACCGGGGTGTTTTCAAGAAGTTCAAAGCCGCTGTAGATCCCATAAACTGAGGAAAGAGTAGCCGCACAGACGGCGCGAATCATAAAAGCCGGACGCCCCCCGTGTTGGAGATAAAAGGGGAGAATGTCAGGTGTGTTAGTAAAGAGATTCCCTCGAAAATAGTAACGCATTGGCCCGCTGGTCAGCTCGATCAGGTAAGTCTTCAGCTCGTGCGCCGAATTCCGCCATGTGAAGTAGGTGTAGCTTTGGGTAAACCCAACCTTTGCCAAGGTCTGCATCATTTTTGGGTGGGTGAACGCCTCCGAGAGAAAGCATGTGTCCGGATAGCGCTCCTGAACTTCACTTATCAGGTATTCCCAAAAAGCCACCGGTTTGGTGTGGGGATTGTCCACTCGAAACATCCGGACTCCGCGTTTGCGCCAAAACAGAATGATCTCTACCATTTCCTTCCAAAGCTGCTCCCAGTGCTCGTTATGGAAGTTAAGGGGATACACATCCTCATATTTCTTGGGAGGGTTCTCCGCGTACTTGATACTGCCATCCGGCCGGTGAAAGAACCACTCCGGATGTTGAGAGACATAAGGGTGATCCGGGGAGCAGTTGATGGCAAAATCCAGTGCTAATTCCATACCCCGATCTTTGAGCTGTCCGATCAGCCAATCGAAATCTTCCAGCGTTCCAAGTTCCGGAGCCACAGATTTGTGCCCGCCTTCTTTGGAGCCGATGGCGTAGGGCACCCCGGGTTCGCCGGGCTCACACGTCAAAGAATTATTCCGCCCTTTGCGTTTGGTGACTCCGATGGGATGAATCGGAGGAAAGTAGATCACGTCAAAGCCCATGCGTTCTGCGTCCTCAACCCGCTCCATAACGTCTCGAAACTTCGAGCCTCGGTCTGCGAGTCCCTCCGCTGATCGCGGAAAAAATTCGTACCACGCCGCGGTCGCGAAATGCGGGTCATCAATGTGCAAGGGAAACCATGGCGTCGCACACTGCAAAGGTCGCAGGCTCCATCGGCGCATGGCACCTCCAAGTCGACCATTCTTAAGAAAGTTTTCCCAACTACCACGTGCTGCCTTCGCCCAGGTTTCAGCCGTGGACTCTAAAAAAGGGCGCTCAATAGCGTCTGAACAGTTGGCGGCCGTTTTCTTGATGAGCAAGCGGCCTGCTTCGTGTTCGGTGCTGAGGTCGTTCAACCCGGCCGCGAGTTTACGGCGCATTTCATATCTCCAGCTCGAGAATTCGTCCGGCCATGCAACGACCGAAACCTCATATTTACCCACATCCTGACAAGCCATATAGCCGCTCCACCGCTCGCTTTCGCCTTGCAACATCGGGCTTTCCCAAGTGCGCTCGCTGCCCCGTCGTCGCCAACGCAGGGCGGCACTCAAAAGGTCATGCCCGTCCTTAAAGATATCAGCACTGACAGAAAGCGGCTGGCCGGGTATGCGTTTCACGGCATGATTCTCGAGATCTTGCCATGGTGAGATGTGTTGAATGACCAAGCTGTTTGGGCGTTTCATACTTTGGTTTTTAGGGTTTGCAAAAACTCGGAAAAATTTTCGAGCCCTTCCCACCCGGCGCAAAGCTCTATGAGGTCAGAGTAAGCAGGGATGATATAGGCCAAGTATCGAGTTTTGCCAAAGTTATATGCGAGGTTGCCATAAGCTCCCAAGGCTTGCATCAGGCGCTGAATGGCGCAGGCATGGAGTCGCCAGGAAGCCAGAGGGCTCTCCAGTTCGAAAGCGCGTTGGCAAAGCTCAGATCTTTCTCCGCGTGTGAGTGGTGCATAGGGATCCCAGAGCAATGAG
>DAIRSW010000083.1:5112-6657 GCA_036804205.1 Verrucomicrobiia bacterium
GACCCAATCATATTCCGGTAGTCCGGGACGCAAACCTTGGAAATCGATCATGACCAGATCGCCGTGATAAACCATAAGGTTCTGCGACTGAAAGTCTCGATGTACCAGCGACCTTGGTAAGGCGGCCAATCTTTGGCTCAGCTCAGCCCAAACAGGCAGATTTGTCCAGGTCGATAATTCTTCGCCCGAAAAACCGAAGTGGCGGCTTAGACAGTGCTCAAAAAAATACGCTTGCTCCCAGGAATACAGTGCTTCATCGAAGGCTAATTCGTGAGTGAGGTCGCTTTTCTCCCAACGGGATGCGGGTATGTCGTGGAGTGCCTTGCTAACGTCGAGCGCTTTGAGCCACCATAAGCAGCGCTGATCCCAAGGCAGGTCGCGGAGGGACCATAAATCAGTGTCACCGAGGTCTTCCAGCCAGATAAAGCCAGGCTCGGCATGCCAAACTTTGGGCACAGACGCACCGTGTTTCTCTAGCCACTGAGCGATCAAGGCATAGCGCTCGTTCTCCGGCCGGAGCGTGGCGTCGTAGGCCGTCACCACCATGGAATCGGCCAGGCCTTCTCCTGGGGTGAAATGGATTCGAAAAAACAGCCGGTCGGATCCGCCTTTCTCCAGCGACTCAAGAGTCACATGGCTCGTGCGAAACACAGCTTTGGTTCGTTCTAAGACGCCCTCACCGCTCACGGTGCTGGTGGTTGTTTTAGAAATGATATCGCTTTGCTCCCCGAGGGACGTGTCGCAATCGGCTTTCAAAATGGGATATCATCGTCATCAGGTTCCGTCATGCGCCCTTCCGACTCCGACGGGCGGGAGTAATCATCCCTCACGCGACCTGGTGCGTTGGACGATTGCTCTCCGTTGGGTGGGGCTCCGCCGACACCATCCGGGCGAGCTCCAAGAAATTGCATGGTCTCGGCAACAACCCGAAGCTTGCTCCGTTTTTGCTGCGTCTGCTTGTCTTCCCAAGTATCGAGCTGCAGACGGCCTTCGACAAAGAGCGGTCGACCCTTGGTGCAGTACTGCGAGACCAATTCAGCCTGCTTACCCCAAAAGGTAATGTCGACGAAAGTGGTTTCTTCCCGCTTCTCACCTTGTTCAGTAGTGTAACTGCGATTCATTGCGAGCCCGATTTCGCAGACGGCGCTACCGCGAGGCGTGTAGCGTAAGTCGGGGTCCCGGGTGAGATTGCCGATAAGAAAAACGCGATTGAGTGAAGCCATGATATTAGTGGATTATGAAAAATTAAGAACCCTTCGCTTGGCTTGGTCAAACTTAAAAGCTTGCTAGAACTTAGTCTTCACGCCGCAAGCACGCGCCACGCACCATCCTGCGAACGCTTCGATCAGGGCAAAAATTCCGGCGACGACCAATAAGGCGGCCAGCACCCTGAGGGGGGGTGCTCCCATTCTTCCTAAAAGTAGGGCACCGAACAAACAAGCCGTTCCCACCCCGCCTCGGATCACGCGACCGAAGAACCCGATATTCGGAGAAAAGAATCCCTTCCTCGCCCGCCGACGTGGCAATGGGCCCCTGACCACTTCG
>DAIRSW010000083.1:6667-13171 GCA_036804205.1 Verrucomicrobiia bacterium
AACGGGTATCTTGTGGGGAGCTGGCCATGAAACAGAAAAGAGGGGATTAGCGTTCGAGCACTGTGTTCCACTGGGCAATGCGATCCGCTTGCGCCGCAAACAGCGACTCAGTCGAATCCAAGATCTCAATGGACTCAATCACATCACCTTTTTCAATCGCATCGACCACGTCTTGTCCGCTGGTCACCGCCCCAAAAACTGTGTGTCGTCCATCAAGGTGTGGGGTCGGTCCATGAGTAATGAAAAACTGGCTGCCGTTGGTCGCTGCACCGGCGTTGGCCATCGATAAAATGCCTGCGCGATCATGCCGGAGATCGGCAACAAACTCATCTTCAAAACTATAACCAGGCCCGCCGGATCCCGTCCCGGTCGGATCGCCGCCTTGTATCATAAAATCTTCGATGACCCGATGAAATTTAATTCCATCATAGAATCCGCGTTGCGCCAAGTTTAGAAAACTTGCGCAAGTGACAGGGGTTTTCCCGGCGAACAAAGTCAGAGCGATGTCGCCGCGGTTCGTTTTAATAAGGATTTGGATATCTTGCAAAGCGGTGTCGGAGGTAATGGTTTCTTCAGAGGTTTCGGCGCGGAGCGAACCGAGACAGTAACAAAGCAAGCAGAACAAGCCAAGCAATGCAAAGGAAACTCCAAAGTGGGTGTGCAAAGTCCGGGCGATACCGGGATGGGCAAAAGGAATGGGATGGGAAAGAATGGAGGAGCGCATACTAAGACAATCATAACGGGATAGTAGAGCGTGTCCAGTAGACGATTTTGCCTGAAAGACGCTTCTTATTAAGGCTTTTACTTGCAGAAAAAGATGTGTCTGGCCATGTTCTGCAAAACCTCGACTTATTTGTCCATGACCTCCCTAAACCTGTTATCCGCCCAATTTAGCCGTCCGTTCTTCAATTGTCCCATTTTACTGGCCGTGGTTATCGGCACAATCCTTGGGCTGCTGCCGCACCAAACCCTCCACGCCCAAGCTGCCGATGCGGCCTTCGAAACGGCAAACCGCATTTTTGACACTGGAGATTTCGCAGCAGCCTCTGAGGCGCTCCAGGATTTCGTAGAAAACTATCCCACAAGTCCGCTTGTCTTCGCAGGCCGACTCAGACTTGCTTATGCACTCTTTTTCAGTCAGGAATTTGAAGCTGCCATGGAACAGCTCAACGCCTTGCTCGAGCCGAACGCGGCGACTCCCGCAGAAGTTCGCGCCTTAGCCGACGGGCTAAAACCGCAAATCACGGCCGCGCGCGCTTCCCAGGAGGAAGATTCTGCAAAGCAAGAAGAACTCTTTAAAGAAGCCATCACTCAATTCACGGCATACATCGATGGTCATGCCACGGCTGCGGATTTGGATCAAGCATTCTACGGCCGGGCCTTGTCCAGGTTTCAGGTTCAAGAATTTGATATTGCGGCGCAAGAGCTCGCCACCAGCCTTGAGCGGTTTCCTCGCAGCTCGATGTTGCGGGACACCCAATATCTGCGCGCTCTCGCCTTAACTGCCGCGGGAGCAACGCAAGCTGTGGCAGAGGGGTTCTCCGTTGAAGTCGGGCGGGACTTTGATGCTGCCGAGGCATTGCTCCAAGGCCTTATTCAACAGCAAGAAGATCTTTCGCTTCGTAATGATGCCATCTTGCAACTCGGCGAACTTTTTCTTAATCGAGCAAGCCTGACCTCGGACCAAGACAATCAGCCTGCACTGTACGAAAAGGCGCTTGAGTTTTTCCGGCAGGTCGAGCCCAGTGGCCAAATGATCCAGGCTCAGCAACAACGGCTTGAGGCCTTTCGCCGGCTTGTGGCGCAGGCCAGGCAGCAGGCAAACCTCGCAGAGATCAACCGGCTCAACAACCAGGTGATCCCCCACGAACAACGCAAGCTCAGCTCCCTGGAAGATCGGCCGGACCAAAAACTCAGCGCTCTTTTAAGAAAAGGCGAAGTCTTCTACCGCACCGCGCAGTGGGACGCCCTTCGCGTGCTCATGAGCTTCCTCGCCCCGTTTAGTGAAGATCCTGAGACCGACAAACAAATCAAATACTACACCGCCATCAGTTATGCCGGCCAAACTCAAATTGACCAAGCGTTGGCGGCATACCAAGCGTTTCAAGAGCAATATAAGGGCGATCCCATCGCTGAAAACCTGCCCCTCTTTATGGGCAACATGTACCTGGAGCCACCAAATCCGAATCCTGAGCAGGCCATCGCTTTCCTCCGCGAGGCCCGCGAAATCTATCCCGAAAGTCAGTTTGAAGAAATGGCCTCCTTGCAAGAAGCGCGTGCTCTCTTGGGTTTAGGGCGCCCTCAGGAATCTGCTGACCGTTTTGCTGAAATCATCCAAGAAGAAAGCAACAGTCCGGCCGGTCGGCTCACCGCCCGTCTTGGCTTAGCCCAATCTCAAGAAGCACTCGGTGAGCTTGATACAGCCCTGGCTAGTTACGCAGCGGTTCGGCAAGAACACGCCAACACTCCCGAAGCAGAACAAGCCCATTTTCAAACCATTGTGGTGCAACTTAACAAAGGCGACGCCGCAAGCGCCGAGCGGGAAGCTCGCAGTTACCTAGAAGAATACCCGGAAAGCACCAGCGTGCCCAATGCCGAGTTTCTGCTGGCCCAATCCCTGCAGAGCCTTGGACGTCCCGATGATGCCATAGCGGTATTCAAACGCTTTCCGACACTCTATGGCGACTCTCCGCTCACGCCCTTCACCTACTTTCAGATCGCATCGATTTATGCCAGCCAACAACAAAACGAAGAAATGGTCGAGCCACTTCAAACCTTCGTTGACACCTACCCTGAGCACCCTCAGCTTTTCTTAGGCTACGATTCCTTGGGCACCACGCTTTTCCAGCTCGGGCGGCTTGAAGAAGCCGTTGCCGCCTACGAAGGCTTTGCCGAGGTTCGACCTACTGATGCAGAAACCCCGGCCGCCCTCATGAAGGCCATGGAATATCTTCAGATCCAAGCCGAATCCTTGGGCCGCTACATGGCTCTCAACGAAGAGGAGCGCGCCGTATGGACCTCCTCCACGGAGCATAGCGAGCGATTGGGAGAACGAATCGTTCGTGAGTTTGGTGAATCCCCGCAAACCCCAGCTGCGCTCCAAGGTTTGTTGGCCATTCAAAGCAACAAGGTTCAAGCGGAACTTATTCCTCGAGAAGGCATTGCTGAATACTTCCGGGCTCTCGCGGAATCGGTGGCGGAAACCCCGAGCACCCAGAGCAAGGTGCTTTTTACCCTCGCCGCTTACTTAGCGCCATCTCAACGGGAGGAAGCCTTGGCCATCATGTCGTCGGCTTACAATCCCGAGCTAATTTTCAGTCCGCCCGATCTCGAACTTTACGGCCTGCTGCTCATCGAAGAAGATAACCTCGACGACGCCCGTGGTATCTTCGAAAAGCTCGCCACAGACTACCCCCTCCCAGCAGACCTTGAGCCACAACAAGCCCCCCCAGATGTGCAAGCCGCCCAATCCGGCTACCTCTTCGGACTGGGTCGACTTGCCCAAGCTCAAGATGATCCCGCTGCTGCCAGTAGCTTTTTCTCTCGCTTGCAGACAATGTTTCCTGGCTCACCCAAAGCATTGGAAGCCGACATCGGTATTGCGGAAGGCTTGATCGCCGATCAAAACTACGAAGAAGTCTTGACCCGAGTATCCCCCATCATCGCGTCGCCCTTTGCTCCGGGTCGCGTTCGAGCAATGGCTTATCTTTTGGGTGGGCACGCCCACCGTGGTTTGGGGGACGCTCAAACCGCAGTCAGTTTTTATGATGGAGCGGTCGACTTTTTCCCCGAGATCGAAGACGTTGCTGCCGAGTCCTTACTGGAGGCGGGCAAGCTCCTTCAGCAGCTGGGCGATGTGGCGCAGGCTCGTATCCGTTATGAGAAAATTGTTTCTGACTATTCGGCCATGCCAGAGGTTGAAGAAGCCCGCGCCCGGTTGGGACAGTAGAAACCGATGACTCGGGGTGAACGCGCCAAGCGCGCGCTAGAGGAGCTGCCGCAGCTTTATCCCCAGGCCCATTGCGAGCTCAACTTTTCCAACCCCCTCGAACTATTGGTCGCGACCATTCTCTCCGCCCAATGCACTGACCTGCGCGTCAACATGGTCACCCCCAAGCTTTTTGCACGCTACCCGGACGTCGTGGCTTACGCTCAAGCTGAGATTCAGGAACTCGAAGACATAATTCGGTCCACCGGTTTCTATCACAACAAAGCGAAAAGCATTAAGGCTGCTGCCCAGCAAATCTGTGCTTTGCACGGGGGACACGTTCCTCAAAGCCTTGAGCAACTTCATCACCTGCCGGGCGTGGGTCGCAAAACAGCCAACGTTGTCTTGGGCAACGCTTTTGGGATTGAGGAAGGGGTGGTGGTTGACACCCATGTCGGTCGATTATCCCGCAGGCTCGGCCTCACCAAGTACAACGACCCAGGAAAAGTGGAGCGCGACCTTATGAAGCTCGTTCCTCAGCCTCAATGGACCTTATTTAGTCACTGGCTCATTTGGCATGGCCGACGTCGCTGCTACGCTCGCAACCCAGACTGTGAAAACTGTGAGCTCGCCACCTGGTGCCCGAGCGCCGGCAAAGTCACCAAAAAAACGCCACCAAAGCAAAAAGGCCCGTCCATCAAGAAGGTTGGTTCATCAAGGACGTCCCAAAGGTCGCTCAGGTAACCGAGCGCAATGCAACGGGTTTGCGCGTCACGTTAACAGTGTTTCTGCCCACTGGGTTACAATTTCATAGTCCAGCCCCCATTGGGCTCATGGGCTGGGTCCAGGAATTGGAACACCTGCGGCCAAATCTGCGGGCAAATCTGCGGGCTGAACTCCGCGATTCGGTGCGGTAACTTTCCACTTGATTCTCTTTGAATCAGTGAGATTATTTCTATCCTTCTAATCTATCATCTTATGGCCGTCTCTCTACGTCTCCGCCGGCAAGGCTCCAAAAACCGTCCCTACTACAAAATCGTGGCCGCTGATAAGCGTAGCCCACGCGACGGGAAATTTATCGAAATCATTGGCAACTACGACCCGATGCAACAAGGCACCAACTACAACCTTGATCTCGCCCGGGCAGAATACTGGATTTCCGTAGGCGCTCAGCCCTCCGAAACGGTTGCTTCGATGATCAAAAAAACTCGTAAAGCAATCAAGGCCAACACTCCTGAAGAAGTTCCCGCGTGAACGAATTTCTTGAGTTTGTCCTCAAACGTCTGGTCGAACATCCGGACGACATTCTCATTCGGCATGCGGAGGATGGCTCGGTCTTATATTTTAAAATCACCGCGAGACAATCTGATGTGGGGCGGATTATTGGCAAAAGCGGCCATACCATACACGCCCTGCGCACCCTGATGAGCGCTGCCGCGTCGCGTCACGACCATAAAGTGATGATCGACGTGGAAGAAGCGCCCGAAATGGTGTAACACCGGTCCAAACGGGCTGCCATGGGGTTGTTGTCCTTCGCGAGACCAAGCGCCAAAAGCGTTTATCAACTTTCTGCAGGGTGCACGCGGCCCCAATAGACGTCGAGCCTTTTGGTTAAAAAGACCTGCACGGCTTCCACTAAACACGCGGCCTCGGCTTGTTGGCCTTTCTTCACCACCGCAGCAAGCGGCTCGTCGAGTTCCACCGAAAATGCTCGCTGGGCAATAATTGGTCCTTCATCAAGCTGTGGCGTCACAAAATGGGCGGTTACTCCAGCAACTCGCACTCCTTTTTCATAAGCCTGCCGATAAGCATTGGCACCGGGAAAGGCGGGGAGTAAAGAGGGATGAATGTTGACGATGCGGTTCTTCCAACGCCACACAAATCCCGGTGACAAGATTTTCATGAAGCGTGCCAGCACCACGAAAGAGGCTCGGGATTCTTTGAGGATCTCAAGAATCTGAGCTTCTGCCGCAGCACGATCGTCATAACGCACATAATGAAAGGGGATCCCGGCCTGTTCGACTTGCTCTTTCAAGTCCGGTCGGTTGCCGATGACAACCACCGGTTGAGCGGAGATGAAATGCGATGAACCTTGGGGTGCACGACACCCATCCATGAGAGCACGCAAACAGTGTGATTCTTTGGTGACCAAAACGGCCATCCGTGGAGGCCCATCCTGAGGTGTGTGCAAAGTCAGCTCAAAGGATAGATCCGCCGCGGCACGGCGCAGAGTCTCCCCGACCCGCGCGACATCAAAAGTGTCGGGCTCCCAGCTCGCATCCAAGGTCATGCTAAATTCCCCACGAGCAACCCGCTCTTCCAAGCCTTCCAGATTGCCTTGCAAATCGAAGATATCACGTGTGATTCGAGCCACAGCACCGGCTCGGTCAGCTCCGATGAAAGTCGCGGTTAAATGGGTTCTTTCTGCCATGGCTGCACCTATTCGCACGGGAACAACGCATTTCAAGGGAGATCCTTGTCTAGAAATGGGACAATCCCACAGCATCTGATCGATCTGCTCCCTCGTTATTTTGGCGATGAGTAATATTATGACCCCGCCCTCATTTGATCCTCAC
>DAIRSW010000084.1:0-13071 GCA_036804205.1 Verrucomicrobiia bacterium
GGTAAGATCATAAGTTGCAGCCTCAAGGCACATCAAGCCAATGGCAAGTTGAAAGAGGCGCTTCCCCAAAGTCGAAACAAGTTCAGAGTCCTGCCATGGAGAAGCCGGTTGGGCCGCCGCGAAACCTCAAACCAAAAATCAAAGTTCAACAGGAGTTCCAATTGCTGATTTGGGATCTGCTCGCACGATGAGAGCACTACTCTCCAGAGAGTCGGCTGATTGGTGTTGTGGTGACCCAGGCTAAAATGGCCCTACGCAAAGCCCTCAAATCAAAAATCAAAGTTCAACAATCATCAATCGACAATCCATTATCGTGATTGCCTCCTCACCCGACCGGACGGCATCTCGTTTAAGGCCACCGGGCTCGCCCCGGTGGAAACACCCATTGACGTCCAGCCCACCGTACAAAATCGCATCCCACCACTGGGCTTGTCCCAGTGGAGAAATGATTGCACTAAGGCGCCGAACCTGAACAGAGCGCGATTCCATCAATCAACGCTCCATCCTGACGAGCAGGATGGGGGCGTCTGAAGGGGAAGCTGGATCTGGATATCAAGTTGTGCCCCACCGGGACAAGCCAGGTGGAAGCTTCGTGCAGGCTAGCGAGTGTTTTGATTGTCGATCTGAGGAGTTCCAATTGCTGATTTGGGATCTGCTCGCACGATGAGAGCACTACTCTCCAGAGAGTCGGCTGATTGGTGTTGTGGTGACCCAGGCTAAAATGGCCCTACGCAAAGCCCTCAAATCAAAAATCAAAGTTCAACAATCATCAATCGACAATCCATTATCGTGATTGCCTCCTCACCCGACCGGACGGCATCTCGTTTAAGGCCACCGGGCTCGCCCGGTGGTCTCATCATCGGTTTTCAGATTTCAACCTCCAACGCCGAGTCCAATCGAGGAGCGAGAGACGTTCTACAAGGAAATTCACTGAACTGACTTTGAAGCTTGTCAGGCCACCATGCTCAGGTGATGATTTCCCTTTATTGACCATGAAAATTCGTTTCAGCACCACCCCTCTGCTCATGTCGACCCTGGCGATTATGCTGCTCTTTGCTTGGGGAGAAGCCAAATCACCGCTTCACGCGCAGCCAGAGAATGGCAGCGAGCCCGCAGAGGAAGAAAGCGCTGAGCCGGCCGCAGCGGCGACTCCCGAAGTTGTCGACGAGGAAAACGCTGCCCCAGAAAACCCCGCCGTTTCTGAAGACGGAGAAACAGAATCCCGCGAGGCCGTGCCTGCTGCCCCCGGTTCGCTCCTCCGCCAAGAGCAGCAGGAAATTCCCGAGGGCGCTGTGGTGGTTCTCAAAGTTGAGGGGCCAATTTCCAATCCCAACCTTCTATACCTGCGACGAGCCCTCAAGCAAGCTGAGGCAGCCAATGCTGAGGCGGTCATTATTGATATGAACACCCCAGGTGGAGCTCTCCAAACTGCGCGGGACATTTGTGAAGCGTTCATCCGGGTCGAAGTGCCCCTGATCACCTTTGTGAATTCCGACGCGATCTCTGCCGGTGCCCTGATTTCTTTGGCCACCGACCGAATATACATGACTTCCACCGGCGTTATCGGCTCGGCGGCAGTGGTCATGGGCAGCGGCGAAGACCTTCAAGAAACTATGCAAAAAAAAGTCGATGCCATTACCACGGCGTTCTTTGAAAGCATCGCCGAACGACGCGGCCACCGTACGGAGTTGGTTCGGGCTTTTGTCGAAGCAGACTACGAATACAAAATTGGGGAGGAAGTGATTGTCGAGAAAGGCCGCCTTTTGGCTCTTAACGCTACCAAAGCGGTGAGAGAATTTGACGGGCAACCACTGCTGGCCACGGGCGTGGTGGACGATATTGATGCGTTGGTGGAAGCGGAGGGCTTTACCGGAGAACTCGTTTACTTCGAGCCAACCGGATTCGAGGCGGCCGCCTTCTGGTTGACCAGCCTCTCTCCTCTTTTGTTATTGCTAGTCGTAGTTTGCGCTTATCTCGAAATAAATTCTCCGGGCTTTGGCGTGCCTGGGCTTTTGGGGATTGGTGCTCTGCTTCTTTTCTTTGCCAGCCACTACATAGCCGGTCTGGCCGGGTTTGAGCTAGCGGCTCTCTTCTTCTTGGGGTTGGCCCTGGTGCTCGTCGAGCTGATCTTTATTCCGGGCACCCTGATCCTAGGAGTCATCGGGGCCTTTATCATGCTGGGGATTTTGCTCTACACCATGGCGGACATCTATCCGAGCGAAGGCATTTTTCCCAATGCCGAGGTCTTTGTGGAGCCTACTCTGGTTTTGGCTCTGACCACCGTGGGTTCTTTATTCGTGATTGCTTTCTTGGCTCGTATCATGCCCAAGACACCCGGTCTTCGATCCTTGGTTTTACGCAGTGCGGTTACTGGATTGGAAATGGGCGAGACCTATCTCCCGGAAGCCAGCCGCTTTCTGCAGCTTGGCGACGTTGGTCAAGCCATCTCCATTTTGCGACCTTCAGGCAAAGCGGTTTTTGATGGTCAGGTCATCGACGTGCAAAGTTCGGGTGATTTTATTGACAAAGGACAAGATGTTTTGGTCGAAGAGTTGCGAGGCAACATGGTGGTGGTTGGCCTGGTCAAAACGGTAGCTCAAAGCGCAAGCAACACATAAAAAGCCAATCTCCACGACTGTGTTGGACTCCCTGCTTTTAGCCGGTTGCTTGGTGCCGCCAGCGAGCTCAGGGCCTTGCGCTTGCCGAAGACCACCTCACCTCCCGGATGCCGACTACAGAGAACTTTTTTGAGAGCTTTGGTCTCCTGAGTCTAGCGTAGGAGTAGGGCGGCTCCGAAGACTCCGGCACTGTCGCCCAATTGAGGTTTCAAGATTTTCGTCTCGAACTCGTCATGAAACATCCAAGGGAGGAGCAGCTCTTTCATTTTGTCGGTGTAGAGGTCGGGAATGTTGCCCACGCCGCCTCCAATAATGAGGGCGTCCGGATCAAGGATGTTGATCAGGTAAGACGAGGCCTCGGCGAACTTCTCTAGGAGTCTTTGCACGGTGGCTTCGGCGTCCGGGTCCTTCCCGCGACCCGCAACGATGTCGGGAAGCTTCTTCTTTTGTCCGGTTCGTTTTTCGTAAAAACGCTCCAGAGATGGGCCGGAGAGCACCGTTTCCACACAGCCAATTTTGCCGCAATAGCAGGGGTAGCCGTCGGTCTCGAGTTGGTTGTGGCCCCATTCGCCCGCAATGGCTTGAGGACCGGTCCACGCTTTGCCGTTCATAACGAGCCCACCGCCGACGCCGGTGCCGAGGATGATACCAAAGATGCAGTCGAGCCCTCGTCCGGCCCCGAACACCGCTTCGGCTAGAGCAAAGCAATTGGCGTCGTTGGCCATGGTGACCGGGATTTCGAGCAGCTTTTCTAGGTCAACCTTCAAGGGTTGGCCGTTCATGGCGGTGGTGTTGGAGTTGCGCAGCATACCTGTACGAGGATGCAATGAGCCAGGTGTACCGATGGCCAGGTGGGAGCAAGAGAAGCCCACTTTTTCACTCATCATGCGAAGCAGTTTTCGAATTTGGTGCTGGATATGCGGGTAGCCTTCTTGAGATTCGGTGGGGACACGAAGTCGGCACAAAGGTTGATCAATGGCTTCGCGAGGGGTGACAATACCCTCAATTTTGGTTCCACCGAGGTCCATGCCCCAAAAATAGTCACGTGCGCTGCTCATAAAAACTCCAGATTTTCAAGAGCATTCAGACCGCAGGCTCGGGGAAGAGTCAAGGTGTTTTGATGCAATCATTGCACCGTGACTCATCCTGGCTTATGACCCTCATTCGTCCTATGGCTTTTGATCTTAAGTCACATCCACTAAACATCGCTCAACTGAATAAAGAGCTCGAAGAAAAAGCCCTCACCGAGAAGCTTGCTTGGGTCTGGGAAACGTTTGGCGCACGAGCCGCGATTGGCACGAGTTTTCAAGGCGCAGGGATCGTTATTATGGATCACGCTTCTGCTGCGGGTATTCCTTTGCCGGTTTTCACGCTGAACACCGGCTTGCTGTTTTCTGAAACTTTGGCTTTGCAGAAGGCGGTGGAGGAGCGGTTTAATATTGTGGTCGAAGGCTTGCACCCGGAGCAAAGTGTGGAGGAGCAAGCCGCCGAGCATGGTGACGCCTTGTGGTCGCGCAAACCGGACTTATGCTGTGTACTGCGCAAGGTGTTGCCGCTGCAAAAAAAGCTGGAGAGCTTAGATGTGTGGATCACCGGGGTGCGACGTCAGCAGGCTTCCACTCGGGAGGGGGTCAAAATTCTGGAGCTGTATCGTTTTGATGTGCTGCGCGATCGTTATATTTTAAAGATGAATCCCCTCGCCGCTTGGACCCGCGAACAGGTGTGGGAGTATATTCGCGAGAAAAACCTGCCGTCTAATCCTCTGCTCGACAAAGGGTTTCGCAGCATTGGTTGTGTCCCGTGCACCCGACCCGTTGGCGAAGGCGACAACGAACGCGCTGGCCGATGGACCGGTTTTGATAAGGAGGAGTGCGGCATCCACACCTTCCTTGGCGATAGTATCTAGAAATACGGCATAACAACAACACAGCTTCGACCTTTTTCCATGCATTCACGAGACATCTTCCGTTCACCTGATGAATTTTTGCCACGTCACCTCGGGCCTTCTGAGCAACAGATCCAAGCAATGTGTGAGAGGCTTACGGTGGCTTCGTTGGACGACTTGATGGACGAGGTGGTGCCGGTCGAAATCCGTGGCCGCACCGAGCTTCCGACCGGAGTGGGCGAGGCGTCTGCTTTGCGCGAGTTGCGCGGAATCATGCAGCAGAATGGTCGAAACCGGCCTTTGATTGGGCAAGGCTTTTACCCAAGCGTTTTACCCGCGCCAATTAAACGACACGTGCTAGAAAATCCCGGTTGGTATACGCCTTACACGCCATACCAGGCCGAGTTGGCTCAAGGCCGCTTGGAGGCTTTGCTGAATTACCAGACCATGATTTGCAGCCTAACCGGAGCGGATCTCAGCAACGCCTCGCTTCTTGATGAATCAACGGCGGCGGCGGAAGCGATGAGCATGGCTTTTGCCCTGCGGGGATCGGCGGAGCGGCAGGTGTTTCTTGTTCATGAAGCGGTGCATCCCCAGACTCTGGATGTTTTGATCACTCGCGCTGAGCCTTTGGGGATTGTGATCCGCACAGTGAAGCCTGGCGACGCTTGGGAAGCGGAGCCGGCGTTTGCGGTGCTTTGGCAAAATCCGGCCACGGATGGGGCGCTTTTGGATCTGCCCGCGATCTTGGGGCGATGCACCCAAGCGGGGTTGATGATCATTGTGGTTACTGATCCTTTGTTTCTTTGCGTGCAAGAGCCGCCAGTTAAAATGGGAGCCGATGTGGTGGTGGGAAGTGTGCAACGCTTTGGTTTGCCGCTGGGCGGGGGCGGCCCACATGCGGGCTTTTTTGCAACGCGCAATGAGTTCCGACGTCTGATGCCCGGTCGCTTGGTGGGGGTGTCGAAGGATCGGCTGGGGAACAAAGCACTGCGTTTAGCTCTGCAAACCCGGGAGCAACATATCCGCCGAGAAAAAGCCACTAGTAACATTTGCACGGCGCAGGCCCTTTTGGCGGTGTTGGCCGGGTTTTACGCCGTGTATCATGGACCGCAAGGTTTGCAACGCATTGCTTTGCAGATCCACTGGCGCACCCGAAGTTTTGCCGCAGCGTTAAAAAGCTGCGGTTGGGTTTTGAGACATGATCAAATTTTCGACACGCTTCGTTTTCCGGCCAATCAGGTCGTGGCCGAAGCCGGTTTATTGTTGCGTAGATACGATAATGGGGATTTGGGGCTTTCGATTGATGAATCGGTTGAGTCGGAGGATTTGAAGGGTATTTTTTGTAGGCTCACCGGCCTTGTTACAGCGGAAATTTTGGAGCGGGAGCTTGAGAATCATCGAGAGGAAGCGTTGCGGTTTGATGCTCGTCGAAGTCCCTTGATGGAGGAAGACGTCTTTCATCGCTACCATGACGAGACCTCGCTACTGCGTTACATCACTCGCCTCGTTAGCGCCGACTTTTCCCTGGCGAACGGGATGATCCCCCTGGGCTCTTGCACCATGAAGCTCAATGCCGCAGTGCAACTTGAGCCGTTGGGTTGGCCTGAGGTGGCTAACGCCCATCCTTTCGCTCCGGAGGAAGAACTCCTGGGATACTGGACCATGGTCGCGCAGCTCGAAGGTTGGCTAGGAGAAATCACCGGTCTGCCTGCTGTATCGGTGCAACCGAATGCCGGGTCTCAGGGGGAATTAGCAGGCCTGCTAGCGATCCGAGCATGGCATCGCGCTCGCGGCGGCGAGAAGCGCAAGGCATGTTTAATCCCAACTTCCGCCCACGGAACTAACCCGGCCAGTGCGGTGATGGCTGGGCTGAAGGTCGTGTCGGTCGCTTGCGATCGAGCTGGCCGTATTGACGGCGAAGATTTGAGAGCCAAGATTGCTGCGCATTCGGATGAGATCGCCGCGATGATGATCACTTATCCTTCAACCTTCGGTGTGTTTGACGAAGGGGTGCGCGATTTGTGTTCGCTCATTCATAAAGCGGGCGGCTTGGTTTATCTGGATGGCGCGAATATGAATGCTCTCGCCGCTTTATCTCGACCGGGTGATTTTGGGGTGGATGTGTGTCATTTGAATTTGCATAAAACGTTTTGCATTCCGCACGGCGGCGGTGGCCCTGGTGTCGGTCCAGTGGCGGGAACAGAGGCTCTACGTCCGTTCTTGCCCGGCGGGGGCGTGGTGGGTTCCATGGCCGCCGCTCCGATGGGCAGCGCGAGCATTTTAACGATTAGCTGGATGTATCTCCGCATGATGGGTAACGAGGGGATCCGTAAAGCAAGTCAAGTGGCCATTTTGGCGGCGAACTACGTGGCGGAGCGCTTGGACGAGCATTTTCCGGTGCTTTTTCGTGGGGCAAAAGGTAGGGTCGCGCATGAGTGCATTCTCGATCTGCGCGGGTTGAAAGGTTCGGCCGGGGTCGAAGTGGAGGATGTGGCCAAGCGACTGATGGACTACGGCTTTCATGCACCAACCGTGTCTTGGCCAGTGCCGGGCTCTTTGATGGTAGAGCCGACCGAGAGCGAGTCGCTTGAGGAATTGGAGCGGTTCTGTCACGCCATGATATCTATTCGTGAAGAAATCAGTAAGATTGAGCGAGGCACCTGGGATCCAGAGCTCAACCCGCTGAAACTGGCCCCGCATCCCGTGGAGGAAGTGTGCGCTGACATGTGGCCACACCCTTACTCAAGGCAAGAAGCAGCCTACCCCACCGAGTCCGACCAGAGAAACAAATTTTGGCCCTCCGTAGCGAGAATCGATAACGTCTATGGAGATCGCCACCTTTTCTGCTCCTGCTCCGCTTTGGAGGATGAAAATCGTGGCAACTAGCTGATTTCGAGAGACGAAGAAGGCGGGATTGAGCGTACGATCTGGGCTCTTGAATTGCTGCACCTTCGGCGCTTTCCAAGTCTCCAATTAAAATTCGGAGGCAATTTTCGGCACGTTACTTAAATGACAAAATGGTGTCACTCAAAGTGGGTGTCTTCGTGGGCGTAGGCGGGGGCGCAGGTGCATAGGAAGACCATTTTGGTGTGGGCCCGAAGCTGATGCCAGGCTTGGGGCGGAATTAAGATCGCGTCTCCTTTTCTCACCTGCCGAGTGTGACCATTGACTTCCATCTCGCCGCGACCAGAGAGAATGTAATAGAACTCCTCACTCAGGACATGGTAGTGTCTTGCCGTGTTTTGCTTGGCTCTCAGGATGGCTTCGGCGAGGCTTTGGTTTTGCACCGGCGCATTGGAGCGATCCAATAACGAGCGGATCTGAGATCCATCAGCCGTTTCAAATGGCTCACTCATTTGGCGCGAACGCACTACCAGTCCCTCATCCTCGTCTTCGCCATGCACAACCGGGGTGCTCACCGCAATAAGGTCCACTTGAAAAAAGTCGTGGAATACCCGGCGATAAACTTCCTGTTTCATCGGAGGCAACCACGTCAGTTGAAACTCCGAAGGAAGCACCCACCGCGCGGTGCGAAATTCTTGCTTTTTCTGTTTAATATTGATCTTTTCCCGTACTGCTTTGAGCTGCATCAAAAAGTAGGTCTGCTCCTGGCCGTGGTGTCCTTTTTTTGCTTTGCCCGGCGGAAACCAATATCGATAAGGACCCCGTTGCGTTATGACTTCAACATCGCTCGGGCTGAGGCCTACCTCTTCTTCGAGTTCGCGCAGGACCGCGTGGGCCACGTCTTCTCCGGGATCCACCCCGCCCTGAGGAAATTGCCATGCGTTTTTCGTGTCCATTCTTTCCCCGATGAGGATGTATCCAAGCTCATCCTGCACGATAGCGGCAACGTTAGGGCGTAAGGTGCGTTTTTCCACGGGGTGCATTATGCGTGAAGAGGCGGTTTCGTCATGCAGAAAGATGCTTGCCGCTCAGGTTTTCTCGCGTGAGGTAAAGAAACCATGCCAGCAGACTTTTTTTTATCAGAAACTACGGAGGACGGTGAGGACGTTCGGGTGCGGGTGCGCAAGTTTGGCGGCAAATGGGCGTTCGCAAGCCAGACCAAGGGAGAGGAAGGCTGGAATGTCATCAAGACTCCGAGTGTTGAACAACTAGAGGGCCTTCTCGATCTACTCCAAAAGAAATACCAACGCCAGCGTGTTCCCTATGAGGATCTCCTTGCAGTGGAGCGACTTTTGCAGCAACGAAAGCAGCCATGACCGATCATCAAACTTTATTGAGCTGGGAAAAGCAGCACACCTGGCATCCTTTTACTCCCATGAAACCTTGGATCGCAGAGGAGCATGAGCCCCTATTTATCGTCCGGGGAGAAGGCGCTTGGCTGATCGATATGCAAGGTCAACCCTATCTGGACGGGAACAGCTCCATCTGGACCTGCATTCATGGGCATGGACATCCTTATCTCGTAGAAAAGGTGTGTGCCCAGGCTCAAACGCTGGCTCACTCATCGTTTCTAGGTCTTACTCATCCGGGCGCGGCCGAGTTAGCGGCGCGTCTCGCGGGGCTGACCGGGTTATCGCGAGTATTCTTCTCGGACGATGGCTCCACCGCTATGGAGGTAGCCTTAAAAATGGCCCTCGAATATCATAATCATGTCGGCGAGCCGCATCGCTCACGCTTTGTGAGTTTTCATCACGCCTACCATGGGGACACCGCAGCGGCAGCCAGCGTGGGTATGATCCCTAAGTTTCATCAATACTCACCGAGCTTGCGGTTTGATGTAGAAAAAGTTGACAGCTTGGAGGAGCTGGAAAAACTGCCTGCCACCCACACACAGAATTTGGCTGCGATCGTTATCGAGCCGCTCATCCAAGGCGTGGCCGGCATGCAACTTTGGCCGGTGGGCATGCTAAAAAAACTTCGTGCTTGGTGCGACGCCCACCGCGTGCTTCTCATTGCCGATGAAGTGATGACCGGTTTTGGGCGCACCGGGAAAATGTTTGCTTATCAACATGAAGAGGTGCTCCCCGATTTTCTGGTATTGGCGAAAGGTTTGACCGGTGGAATGATGCCTCTGGCGGCGACCTTGACCACTGAGAAAATTTTTGAGGCTTTTCTCGGCGAACCAAGCAAAGCGTTCTACTACGGGCACAGCTACACCGCCAACCCGCTCGGCTGCGCCGCAGCTCTGGCCTCTCTGGATGTGTTTGAGAATCAGAAGGTGCTTGAACGTGTTCAGGTTGCCATTCAAGTTTTTCACGATGCGCTGGAGCGTTTAAGCCGCGAATGTCGGTATGTGCACGAGGTGCGGCGACTGGGATTGATCGCTGGGATCGAGTTGGCGCGCAACCGGTCAACCGCTGAACGTTTTGATGCTCGCGCCAATGTAGGGGCTCAAGTGTGCTTGGCCGCGCGAAAGCATGGCCTCCTAACCCGCCCGATCGGCGATGTCCTGGTGCTCATGCCACCGCTCTGCAGTAATCCAGCGGAGATTCTGCAAATGGTGCAAGCCCTTGCCCTAGCCATTCGAGAGGTGTGCGATCCGGTTTAGGCTCATGGAGGGAGAGCCTGGAGGCTTCACGAGGAGGATTCGTTGTGCTACACTGTCAAAATGCCGCCGAAAAAGGAATTGCGCTTTCCAGAACAGATCACCTCTTGGCTTAGTGATTGGGGAACTCGCCTTAACGAACCCGGTTCCATGATCTTAATAGGCTCGGGGGGCTTACTTTGGCATGCTGCGCAGCGAGGGATCTCGATCCCTCTCCCCGAAAATAGCATGGATGTTAATCCAATCACTCACGACGATCATGTTGCTGAGCTCGCCTATGACTCACTGATCGGTAGCGAGTTTGAGCTTCGCCATGGTTGGCATGTTAAGCTTATGCCTGCAGCCGTCCTTAGCGAATTCCCGGCCGATTGGGAGACGCGATCAAGCTCACCAACATACGGGAAGCTGACCGTGGTTGTGCCATCGGCAACGGATCTGTTGATTCCCAAACTCAAAAGGAATGAACCACGAGACCAAAGTCACGCACTTTGGGCACGGCAACTGGGCCTGACTAACTCATGATTTACGATCTCGAAGACCAAACTCGACTCCACTATGCGCGGGTCTTCTGGAACAGCAAACGAACGCGAGTTCGGCTCCTGGCTGTTTACGAGCACCCCGAAAATCCTTATCGAGGTCAGTGGTTGGATCATCAAGCCGATCTTATTCGCCTTTTGGAATCCAAGGACGACCAGCTTCTTGATCAGGAACTACGAACTCGCGGACAAAGTCTTCGCACCTTAACCCGGCGGTTACCCCCGATTTTCCCTCGCCTCTGGCAAGAGGTTTCCGTGTCAGAAAAGACCAGCGATTAAATTTGGTTGACTGGCCGACTGCGGAACAATTGCCTTAATCGCTTAAACATCAAACATAAGAGCATAATGCTGGTGCAAGCCAGAACAATGGACGCGCCGCTCGGGACGCTGTGGTGATACGAGACAACTAAGCCAATTAACCCGCTGAGGGTTGCGAACACGACGGCCAGCCCCATGGTCGTCAAAACGCAACGCGAGATCAAACCCGCAGCCGAAGCGGGGGTGATCAGCAGTGCCGTGGTCAAAATGACTCCCACCGCCTGCAAACAAATGGTAATGGTCATGGCTAACAGCACTAGCAGGACATACCGCAGAAGATCTGGGGACAAGCCAATGACCTGCGCATAGTTAGGGTCGTAAGTGGTCAGCTGCAATTCTTTATGCAGCAGCGCCAGCACCAAGAGCACCGTTAGGGTGACCGGCACCATGACCATAATGTCCTCTACTGACACTGCCAGGATATTGCCGAACAGCATGTGAGTGAAATCCCGGAACGACCGAGCTTGACTCATCATCAGAATGCCCAGGGCAAACATACCCGTAAAAACCACGCCGATGGCCGCGTCCTCGCGCAGGTCTCCTTTTCTAGAGAGCAAGCCGATGAAAGCCGCAGTCACGATTCCCGCCACCAGAGCTCCGATCAAAAGATTAAACCCCGCAAAATAAGCCAGAACCACTCCAGGAAGCATGGTGTGCGCCATGGCATCCCCAATGAAAGCCATGCGACGTTGCACCACGTAAACACCAATCACACCGCAACCAAGGCTCACCAAGGCCAACGCCAGCAAAGCCTGACGCATGAAGCCAAGCGAGAAAGGTTCTAGTAGGTAATTCATCATGCGGCGGATGAAGGGTGACATTGCTCGCACGAGGCGTCTTGGCCTGCATGCGGGCCTTGTATCAGTCGGCCTTCTTCAAAGTGATAAACCTCATCAAAATCGGAAGCTAATCTTCCCACATCATGGGTGGCCATAATCACGGTGTGCCCCTGCTGCTTAAGCTGATTCAATAGGTCGAAAATGAGATCCCGCGTTTGATGATCCACCGCATTAAGCGGTTCATCAAAAAGCAGGATGGAAGCTCCTTGGGCCAAAGCTCTAGCGAGTAGCACCCGCTGTTGTTGCCCGCCGGACAACTCCTGAATGAGTCTTTTTCTCAAGGGTAAAAGATCCACAAGACCGAGTGCTTCCTCCACCACTTCTTGATCCTTTGTCCCCGGCCTACGCAACCAGCCGAGATGCACAAAGCGACCACTCATCACCATTTGCTCCACCCGCACCGGAAAAGACCAGTCCACTTCGCTTCGTTGTTCGAGATAAGCAGTTCGGTGATGGCACGCCCCTGCAGGATTTCCGGCCACAGCAAGAACTCCAGTTTGGGGACGCAACAAGCCGGCAGCAAGCTTGAGCAGGGTGGATTTACCCGCCCCATTCGGCCCTACCAGAGCAACCCGGCTTCCGTTGGTGACTTGGAGGCTTACATTGTCCAAGGCCGGCATCGCAGCATGTGGGTAATAAAATCCTAGACCCTCACATCGCAGAGCAGGTTCCTCGGCCACCGGGTCAAGGTGCTTACGCCCCGAGTATCCAAGAAAAAGGGTCGGACGTTCCGGGCATTCAAAAACCAACATACCGGGCCTCCAACTACTCAGCCGCGCTGAGCAACCGCAAGAACACGCGGCTGTTGTGTTCCATCATTTCCACATAACTGGCCACCCGCACTTGACCCGTTGCGAAACCGTCGACCAGGATCGGCTCATCGGCGATGGGAATGCCGGACTCGCGAGACAAGCTTTCGAGGGTGGCGTCGGGCTCTCCATCCTCCGAAAAGAGAGCCACCGGCTTTCGTGCCTCCAAAAACTTAACCATAGCTCCTAGTCGTCCGGCTGCAGGATCCAAAGTATCGGTGGAAGTCCCCAAAGGACTTGCATGCTCAAAGCCGTAGCGTCTTGCGAAATAAGCAAAAGAATGGTGTCCGGTCACAATGATTCTCTGCTCGGGCGACACCGCTTGCATGGATTTCCCGATGCCAGCGCCTAACTCAGCCAAGACCTCATCGTAAGCTTGCGCATTGGCCTGAAACGCTTCTGCAGAGTCCGGTTTTAATTCGCTTAAAATCTCGACAATAGCAGGCAAAATGGCACGCACCTGCTCCACATCGGTCCAGAAATGCGGATCGGCCTCATGGTCGTGATGCTCATGCCCGGCATGATCCTCATGATGATGATGGTGGTGGCGCCCG
>DAIRSW010000085.1:0-12104 GCA_036804205.1 Verrucomicrobiia bacterium
TGCGGCGGGGTTGCTGCGAACTCGGCGCTCGGGCAAGCAGCGATTTTATTCCACCACCCCAGAAGCTCGGGTGGAAAGCTCGGTGCTGCATGCTTTGTTGCAGAGCGCGGCCCAGGAGCTGCCCCAAGCCGAGGCGGATGATGCGGCGCTGCGCGTCGTGTTGCGGCAGCGTCAAAACGAGAGCCGCGCGTTTTTTGATCAGCTCGCTGGCAAGTTTGGCAAGCATTACTGCCCGGGTCGATCGTGGCAGGCGTTTTCTGTCTTGTTGTTGGAACTGCTGCCGCCTTTGGTGATTGCCGACCTAGGAGCGGGGGAGGGGGAAGTCAGCATGCTGCTAGCCCGCCGCGCGCAACAAGTGATTGCGGTGGATAGTTCCGCAAAAATGGTGGAGGTGGCTCAAAAAAAAGCGCTGCAGGCCGGGCTCAAAAATATCGAGTTTCGGGTGGGCGACATGGAACAGCCGCCGATATTGGAGCAATCCGTCGATGTGGTGGTGTTTAGTCAGGCTTTGCATCACGCCAGTGATCCGCAAAAGACATTGCTGGCGGCTTGGGAAGTATTGAAGCCTGGGGGGCAGGTCTTGATTTTGGATTTGTTGAGCCACGGGTTGGAGCAAGCGCGGGATTTGTATGCTGACATTTGGTTGGGTTTTGGAGAGGGCGAATTACTTGCCATGCTCACCGCAGCCGGGTTTGAAGCGGTGCAGGTGCGGATGAGTCACCGGGAGAAGGTTGCACCTCATTTTCAAACGCTGTTGGCGAGCGGTCGCAGACCGATGGAAGGGTGATTGTTGGTGGGTCGTCAGATCCCGGGAGGGCGAATCTCCGCATGAGCCACTTGGGTTTTTAGGAGATTCTGTCAATCGTTGGCGAGCCAGCCGAGATAGAGGGACTAAAGGGACTAAAGGGACTAAAGGGACGCAAATCTCACCCAAACCCACAGGGCACACCTTCATAGGCAATATGCGGGCTACACCATAAAACCGATTTTGCGTTGTGCTTGGTTTGTTTGTTGGGGTTCGTCATCGCTGAAGATTTCCGCCAAGGAATAATCCGGGGAGTCGTGCGGCAAGGTTTTGCCAAGGTGCGCGGCGACTTTTTGGGCTTGCTGCGAATCCAGACGTCCGAAATAGCGACGGGCCGTTAAGCGACCGGGTCGCAAGAGGGCCGAGTCTAATTCGGTGACGCTGCAGTTAATGGTGCAGATCACTTGGAGACGAAGGAATTCGCCTAACATGCCATCGGTGATATTGAGAAGCACGCTGAGTTCTTTTTGGTTTTCGCGGTTTCTTGGCACCAACGCGGATTCCGAGTCTTCTAAGATGACGGCCAGTTTTTTCTTGGGATAGTAACGTCGTTCATCAGCCCAGAAGTCCACAAATTCTGAGTCGCGCAAAACATTCAGGTTGCAACTGGGAACGAAGTAAAAGCGATGGGATTGCTTAAGACAGGCCATGAGATGGCGTAGATAGTGGGTCTTGCCTGTGCCCGGGGGGCCTTCCAAAAGGGAGAGACCCTGCTCACGGGCATGAAACTTCTCGACCAAGCGTTTATGCCATGGGAGAAGATCCGCACCATAATGAAGGCAGAGCAAGTCGTCCGACATCAAAGCGTTCTCGCGAAGCTTCACGTCTTCGGTGCTGAACACGTTGCAACCATATTTGATGAGGGCAAATTGTGGTGGCGGCTCCTCCTCAACTTTTCTGAATTGAGCCTCGAAAGTTTGCAGGACCTGTTGAGCCAGCTGCGAAGAGCTGGCGTAAGCGATGGCGTTTGGGGTTCGAACGTGAATAAAGACGGAGGGCTCCAGCTGGAGAACAAGCGTCGACCAGACTTCGCCGCCGTCGTCGTCTCTCAGACTTCGGGCGGAGCGGATGATTTGGTTGGGGTGATAATGTTGGACGATGGCCTCAAAGTTCCATGGCCCAAGGGCGTGAGCCCGGTGAACGGACTGCTGCCCAAGAGCGCAATAAATCGGAAGAAGATACTCATCGTCGAAAGAATAAACTCCGGAATAGGGAGTATACGCTGTGGACATAAAATGAAGAAGGTTTTGTGAGCTGAATGAGCTGGGGAGAAGAATGGAACACGGGGCAGAATTCGCGTGAAATCGCAGAAACTGTCACAGCATTTTGCAACTTCGAGATTGCGGCTTGCGGTTTGCGATAGGGCGAGTTGCGGTTTGCGATTCGGTATCACTGTCAGGGGAGGGTGAAGAACCCTCAATCACTTTTCCAGAGTGACGAGTTAAAGACAGCACAAACGAGATCACACAGCATCCGCCCCGTGTCCAAATTGCGGGAGGGGTGGCCGGGTCATCAGCCAGATGTGATGACCCGGCCCGGTTGATGGATTGGCCGGACTCTAAGGCGTGGACCCTAAGGCGTGGGCTTTGAGGCGTGGGCTCTTAGGCGTGGTTAGGGCTCGAGCGACGCAGTGGCGTTGAAATCGTCCAAACGATCTTGCACTTCGGCCATTTCGTTTTCGAGTTCTTTGACCATGACATCGATCTCGCGTCGGCCAAGTTGAGAACGGTAACGCACTTCCACATTCTCCGAATGAAAACCTCCGAGAGCTTCATGAAATATGCCGTCCTTCACCTCGACGCGGCGCAAGCTCGCCACCAAGCCTTTGAGTTCAGCCAAACGGAACACGTCCTGATAAATGGTCACATTGACCGTTGCCAATTTGGTTTTGAGCTTGATGAGGTCTTCTAAGCGACTGCGCAATTGAGCGAGTAACTCGTGATTATTGTAATCAAACTCACGGCCATCGGGACGAACGTTCTGTTGAGCGATAAGAGCTTTAAACTCTTCGATCTCGCCGACCAATCGATTTTTTTCTTTGAGCGCTTTTGCAACTTTCATAAGGCCTCCTTGTGTGGATGAGAAATGAATCTGGCGTAAAACAAAAAACTTGCATTACATATTTATGCAACTCTCATGACTAAGGAGTCATGTTTGAAAATCTTTTTGCGCAACGCGGTCTATCCCTGGATCGTTTAAAGGCTTTCTTGGAAACCGCAGAAGCCGGCGGCATTACGCGTGCGGTCGGATCGGATCCCGTGAAGCAAAGTCAATACAGCCGGCAAATCAGCGAGCTGGAATCTTTCTTTGGAACCCGGCTGATGCAACGTCGAGGTCGTCGGCTGGAGCTGACCATCACCGGCCGAGAGTTGGCCACGGTGGTGCGGGCACATTTTCGTGGCTTGGAAAGTTTTCAGCAATCGCTGGCCAACAAACCGGTGGAAATGTCCTTAGGGGCTGGCGATAGCATTTTGACCTGGCTCATCATTCCTAGTTTGCCCTGCTTGCGAAAAAGATTTCCGAACCTCATGATTCGCCTTTTTAACTTGCGCTCCACGGCGGTGGTGGAGCGACTCGCTGAGTTTCAGCTTGATCTGGGCGTGGTGCGTCCGGAGATTTTAAGCGAATCACTCGGCCACCAGAGCCTAGGCAAAGTGGGTTACCGGCTTTATGTTGCGAGTGCTTTAATGGCCGGACGCATGACGGCCTTGTCTTATGAGGATATTTTGAAAAATGTTCCTTTGGTGACTTTAGGGAGCGATGGAGAATTTATGCGCCGCCTACGCCAGGCGGCCGACAAGCACAAAATGGGTTTGCAGATTTCTTTGGTCACAGAAAGCTTCCCGCAAGCAGCGCGTGCGGTGTGCACCGGTCATTATGCCGGGATTTTACCGGTCTATGCAGCCACCGAATTGGAAGGGCAAGGTGTGGTTAGCCTTGATCATCCCATGCTTCGCGCGGTGGACCGTCGCTTGGTGTTGGCCTGGAATCCGAAGCTGGATCGGCTCCGGTTCGATATGGAAGAATTTCGCAAGGCTCTCGTTGAGGAGCTCGCTGCAAGCTTAGGAAAGAGAAAAAATTCTAAGGAATAAGGAAGAGAATGGGGCTACGGCTGGCGCGAGGTAGGCTCATCCCGAGGCTTGACCGTAATTGGTTGAAGTCCCACTCAGGGAAAAAAGCTCCGACGCCTTAGAGATTTGCGCGAGAAATGGGTAACTTATTTCGTAGTAATCCCATCTCATCCCAAACAGCCAAAATCTTGAAAAAAGCAAAGGAGAAGCTATCATTACCAAATATCAAGAATCGTGGAGATACCAGATGAACCTAAACGACATGCCACACCAAGGGAAAGCACCTCCTCCTCCTTCCCAGTATCAAGCACCCTCAAAGTAAAAGTAAAAAATGGAATCTATATACCTGAACATGTTCCACTCCCAACTCTTCAAACTTGCCGAGACACTCAGATCCTCACCGCCGAGAAGATCTTGGCAAGAGCGCATCAATCAATACCACCGCATCAAAGCCCAGAGTACTCAAACAAAAAGAGAACAGCAGATCGAAGAGCTGGGAGATTCCTCATCAGCAGAATAGTCAAGCCTTTCGAAATAAGCGCTCTCAAAAAATGGGTGGCGAAGGAAAAACTGCTGCTGGACAACGCCGAGTTTCAAAATAAGTGAGTTGCCGCAGGAAAAATTGGCGGAAGCGAACACGACGTCTACCCCGACCCACATTCCGAAACTTGGGTCAAACGCAACAACCTCCATCAGCACAGCACATATTTAGAATATTTTCATCGCTTGCTGCTCCACAACTGGCTCTTCCCTGATACAGAACTGAGCTTCAAAGGATTTGTCGAACACGACAACGCTCTTCTGCCGGTTGTCACCCAACTTGACATTCCAGCCTCACGAGGAGCCACTCAACAAGAAACTGACGAATACATGAAACAGCTCGGTTTCAATCCCATCCGGATTCAAAACCCAACTCGCCAAGACGACTACCTCAACGAAATAATTGGGGTCGAAATCAACGACCTTCACGACGAAAACGTCTTGGTACGCCCCGATGGATCTCTAGCCATTATGGACCCAGTTCCCATGATGGATGAGATCTCTAAACTCCAAAGAGTATCATTCCTATAAACCACTATCGAGAAACCAATCTGTCTTCTGGAATTCCCAGCAGTGCAGGGATTTTGACCAACCCCATTTCCTGACCATCCCCAGCGAAAGCAGCTGCTCAACTTCTTGATTTAGTCTTCGTATGGCAAAGATTATCACACCTATCTCCCGTTCTGCTCAACCTGGAGAGCGTCGCTTTGCTGAGCGTCTCCGGACTGCTCTCGACGATGATTACCTGTGTTGGCATGATGCTCCAGTCGGAGACAAACGGCAACATCCTGACTTCGTCTTGCTTCACCCGCGCCGCGGTCTTTTGGTGTTGGAGGTGAAAGACTGGAACCGCGATACTTTTCGGAGAATCGATCCAAAAACCTGTGAGATTTTTGCCGATGGACGACTAAAGACTGTAGCGAATCCACTCGAACAAGCTCGACAGTATGCACAGACAATCGTCAATCTTCTTTCTGCCGATCGCCAACTTCAGGACCCTAACGAGCGTTTTCGGGGCAAGCTCTGCTTCCCATGGGGTTACGGAGTTGTTCTCACAAAAATAACCCGCCGCGAGTTGGATGAAATGTTGAGGCCAGATGAGCAGGATCAGGTCTTTCGTGCCAGACTGACCATCTGCAAAGATGAGATGGCCGAGTCCGCTGACCCGGTCGCAATGGAGGAGCAGCTCTGGGGCATGTTCCAACACAGGTTCGGGAAGCCACTTTCCCTTCCGCAGATTGATCGAGTGCGACACCACCTTTATCCCGACATCCGGATCAAGCCTAAGCAAGTCGACTTATTTGACTCGAGCACAGGTCAATCGAGCACAGGTCTAGTTTCTGATATCGTAAGTGTGATGGATCTTCAGCAGGAAGCCCTGGCTCGATCCCTCGGCGAAGGTCACCGTGTGATTCATGGGGTCTCCGGTTCGGGTAAAACCCTTATCCTTGGCTATCGCTGTCGCTACCTCGCCCAGCACCTTCACAAGCCAATCCTCGTACTTTGTTTCAACGTTGATCTCGCCGCAAAACTCCGCGCATTTATTATTGATAAATCTTTGGCGAGCAGGGTGAACATCTATCACTTCCACGGTTGGTGTAAGAGCCAATTGGAGACATACCACGTCTCCGTTCCAGACGGGGGCGAGGAGCTTTATCAACGGCAGGTTTCCGCCGTAATTGACGGAGTGAACCAGGGCTTCATTCCTCGTGCTCAGTATGGTGCCGTTATGATTGATGAAGGTCACGATTTTGCTCCGGAATGGCTGAAATTGATCACACAGATGACGGATCCAGCCAACGACTCCCTTCTTCTTCTTTACGATGACGCACAGTCTATCTACCAAAAACGAGGATTAGACTTCAGTTTGTCGAGCGTAGGGATTAAGGCTCAGGGTCGCACCACGATTCTCCGGGTCAATTACCGCAACACCCGCGAGATACTTGATTTCGCTTACCGGTTTGCATCTGAGTTCCTTGATCCGAAAACAGCCAGTGAGGACGGGATCCCCTTAGTCAAGCCCGAAGCCCGTGGGGATTCGGGCCACACACCTCACTTCTGCTTTCGGCAGAATTTGGATGATGAGGTTGACTACGCCGTCAAATGCATCCGCAAATGGAAGGAGGATAATGTGAGTCTAGGCGAAATCGCAGTGCTATTCCCAAAACGCTTCGTAGGACATAAGTTGGAGGCAAAATTGAGGGCTGCCTGCATTCCCTGTTCCGCAAGATCCGGTCGGGAAGGCAAACTCAAATATGAACCAACAAGGGAACAGGTTTCTTTGCTGACACTTGCAAGTAGTAAAGGGTTAGAATTTGAGAGGGTCATTATCGTTGGGTTAGCGGAAACAGCAAAAATTGAAGAATTTACTCAGGCCGATGCAGCGCGGCTCCTGTATGTAGGAATGACACGGGCCCGGGATAAGCTGGTGATAACAAGCTCGGAGAGAGATCCCATCACGGAACGTTTGCAGGAGTTGGTGTCCAGAAACTGAAACCGAGCATATTATGTCGACTCAAACAATTCATGATTTGCTAGCATGTCTAAAGAGAGGAGGGTTGGCACGTAGTAGCGCAATGTGCGCCTTATATGGAAGGAGTGGAAGAACGTGGCCTTTAAATAGCTCAGAATATTGCAATGATGTTGATGATTGGTTGGCGTATTTGGTCGCAAATGGCTTTTTGGAAAGCAACTAAAAATGGGAGCGCAACACGCTTCTCACGGCTATCGTGATCTGAGACGGACGGCAGGACAAAAAACGGCCGGACCGGAAAGGATGATCTGGCAGTAGGCCACATAGCACTTTAATTCCTATTCATGAGCATCATAGAAGCCATCGTCGAAGATCTTCGCTATCTGCCGAAAGATCGCTTTGCCGCCGACGCTGAAGTCATCCACAAAATGCGCGAAAATTATTTTGCCAAGTGTAACTGCATTGTCGATGAAACCGCTGGTTCTTTGAGCGAAGCGGAGGCTATCACTTTTCAGATAGCTTTGGCAGAGAGCCGTCGCATCTTGCAAATTAATCCAGAAACAGCCCCGTCCTGCTTGGTCGCAGCCGACGACGGGGCTATCGGCGGGTCAGGTGAAGGACTTGAAAGGATTCTCAACCGTGATGCCGAAGTAGTCGGCTCCGTCCGACAAGTCCTCACTGAGAATGCGGGCGCAGCCGATGGCCTCGGCGGAGGCAACGATCAACGAATCCCACCAGGAGAGGTGAAAACGACACTGAGTGGCGTAGCTGCGGTTTAAAATCGCCATATCCAATGCCAGAGGCTCCCATGCGGTCAGTGCCTCGATGTCGTCCCAAGCCTCTTCCGGTGAAAGGCCAGGGTTGAGTTTATGGGTCACGTTGACGAAATACTCGTTGAGAACCTGTACGGAAAGTCTGCCCGTGCGTGTGTCCCAAAGCTCATCGAGTCGCCTGCTGGCGATGGCCTGTTTGGTCGGCTCCGAAGCATCCCGTGCATAGAGGAGGATATTGGTATCCACAAAAATGCTATCGCTCATAGAGGCTGTCTCGCTTGGGGTAGTCCGTGCCTGCGGGCTTGAGAGGCTTGGGCCCTTTCGCCTGAAAACGCCGCTTGGCCCGATCGTAGCTCTTTTCCGCGAGCATTTTTTTGCGCAATTCGTCACCCAACATGCGCGAGACGCTGGTATCGTGTTTGGCCGCCCAAACCTTGCTCCAACGCAGAACCTCCTCATCCAGCGAAATCGTCACGTTTTTCATGTTACACGAAAATAGTGTGGTGCGTTTAGGCTGTCAACTCTTCGATTTTATCCTTTAGGGCATCGAGGAGGGAGTGCGCTTCGCAGGTTGGTTGGGGATGCCGGGCAGGGAGTTTGTGCTTCGCGGTTGGGGGGATGCCCGGCAGGGACGCCCGGCGTACAAGGGTTTGTGCGTCGCGGTTTTTTTGGCTGCCGCGCAGGGTGGCTTTCGACCCTCGACCCCCCGCCTCTCGACACACCAATGCCCATTTGCTGTGTTTACTTGTCACTTCCCTTGTCTGAGCATGCTTTACATTTGTAAATTGGGTAGGTGTCAATATCCAAATCAAAGTCCATGGCCCACCCTTCGTCAGTGAGCAATTGTGCTGCATGTTGAAGCCCCGCTGGAGTGAAGTTGAAGTTGGCTTTGCTTAAGGCTTCTGGCTCCTCGGCTCCACAAGCAGCGCGTGTAACACCTGGGCCGGAAAGATAAAGTGCTACTAGAGTAGGTAAGTCTTCCTCGTTCAATATAGGTTTCGCCAGCCAGTTTGGAAGGCAACTACTCCAGAACCTGTTCATAACAACAAGCAAGGAAGTCAATTGCTTCAACAGTTCAACCCTCAAATTGGCTCAGACGGAGCTTCGCTCTCCCGAGATTTGCGCTTCGCGGTTTGGGGGGGCTTGAACTGTGGGTTGCTCTTGTTTTTTCCATGGCCAACGTCGGATGACAATCTCGCTTCCGAATATTAGGATGGCCAGGCACAGAAAAGTGATCGCTCCATCGTGCGTGGTTGGTGAGCCCTTGGCCTGCAAAAGATCCATTACCTGCTCTGGCCTTTCCAAAACCGTTCCTTGAGTCAAACGGGCCAAATCGGCGAGAGCTTGCCGACCTTCGCGGGTTGGAACATATGTTCCTCCTGCATAGCTCAAACGTAAGGGGCGAAGGCCTCCCGGTGGATGTCCAATGGTGAAAAGTGATGAGCCCGTTTGCGTCTTGAAGGCTGCAGTGTACCGACCTGGGCCCGCCTGTTGCATCACAGCTTGTTCGGCTTCGGTTCCCGGTTGCCACCGGCTTGCTAACAAAGTGAGGCCGTTGACCGGCTGATCACCATCCTTAGCAAGCACCTCGAGTTCTAATCCGTGCAGATGGGAGATGATCTGCCCCTGAAGCACATCGCGAGCTTCCGGTTGTGTAAGATTGGCTGCCAACACACCCAGGCTTTGCGAGAATCCCGGCCATTCGCGCATGGGACCAGGAGCGCCTAAGTCGCTGAGCCAAATCCCCACTTGCCCTAAACCCAGTCGCCAGCTTGAAAAGACGGGACGCTCCAGTTCATCAATAAGATGAACCACGCTGCTTGCCTTGGCGTTTGCTGGAAAAATGCCGCCCAGGGGCGGTGCGGTTTCCCAGTCGATCTCCCGCAGCCAATTACCCCGTGGACTTAGTCGAAACATTCTCTCATCGTGGGACTTGCGACTGGAACGGGCCACCTCGCCGACCACCAAGTCCGCGAGTTGTCCTGCATCTTGTTCAAGGAAAAATGTGCCGCCGCTACGACGAGCCAGCTCCTCTAAAAAACGAACATCTCGATCAGTGGCTCGCCCGAAGGCTCCAACGAGGACTTCGACCTCAAGTTGTTTAGCTAAGTCGACAAGCTGCCAGGTTGAGGAATCCGCTTCTTCACTTGCCATTCCTTTGCTGAGCACGTCGTTCGCATCGACCAGATAAATCAGGGAACGAAGTGAGGCCTCCACGCGAGACAAGGCTTGCAGAGCTTGGGCAAAGCTTTCGTAGAAAACGATCCCGCCGCCGCCGGCTTGCAGACGCCGGATGACGGCCGCCTCCTTAATGGGATCAGGATAGCGTGCCAACGGTAAAATCTCGTGCACTTGGGTGTCTACGGCCCAAATGCCCAGCACATCGCTAGGCGTCAATGACGTGGCAACGCCCAGGCCTGCTTGAATTGCGGCGTTCAGGCGCATTTGCCCATGCTCCGCAACACTCATGGAGCCGGACCGATCCACTAGCATCAGCACAGCCAATCTTTCTTGGCCTCTCAGACTTTGCGGGGGAAACTCGACCGGCAGGAGCTGCTTCCAAGCCGTCTCGACAAAACTGGCCACGGACTCTTCGCTCGGGGAGAGAAACAGTCCCCCCCCCATGTAGCGAACCCAATCAGTTAAAGCGCTGAGTGAGGAAATGGTAAGGTTGGACGGCGCTTCCACAATAACGGCATCGTAGGCGCGCAACTCCTGCACGGTATTGGGCAGGCTGGACTCTGGTCGCTCTTCAACTTCGAATCCCTGCTGTCGCAGGCTTTGAGCGAGAATCCGGTCGTTGGCGACAACCAAAGCTCGACTTTTACCGCCGAGCTCAAGCAGTAATTCCGTGCCGGGCAGAGAGCCCGCAAGAATGGCACGGATCAGAGTGACCCGGCCTTCAGCTTGCAAACCTGGGACCACCACTTGGCTGTTACCCTCCCGGAGAGATAAGATTCTTTGTGCAGCAATAGCGCCATCCACCTGGACTTCCAAGGTCGCGGTGTCATCCTTCGGTGTGTGGACACTCACAATGACTGAAAATGGCTCACCCTCCGTGGCTTGGCCGCGAAGGGTCAGGCCAGTGATGGCCGGGATTTGCCGATGAACCGACTCGATGGGCACCACGTCCACCGGAAGCGAGCGGTTTGCGAGACCCGCCGATTGGGCTTCGAGTCCGGTGATGTCATGACCGGAACCGAAAAGCACGATGCGGCTACGCCCGTTTGCCGGCATCAGACTGGCGGCAACCTGCAAAGCCCGCTGGGTGCTACCTTGCATGGTCTGTTGTCCCGGCTGCGTTGGGTTGACCTCCTCAGGCTCTGGCATTCGGCGTGGTCCGTGCCATTGCTTCTCATCACCAAAAGTGAGCACGCTCCATTTGGCTTTTTCCGGAAGAGCGTCCGTGGCCTGCTGCAACCAAGGTCTGGCATCTTGACCGAATCCTGTGTTTGGCGAGTTTTCGAGCAAAAACATCAGCTCAGGTTCAACCGGTGGTCCTTGGCAACGCACCCCGGCGACGACAAACAGCAGGCATATCGTTCCCATAAGCCGCAAAATAGGCAGGCTCATTCTTCGCCAACCCCTTAGGCGTGCTGGCGGGGAAAAATGCCATACCACTAGTGCCAAGGGAACAAGAAGCAGAAGCCAAGCTGGTTGAACAAAGCTCATGATTATTCGGTTTTTTGCTGCGCAAACCAGCGCCATTCAAAGACCAAGCCGATCATCGCGATCAGAGCCAAAACTGCCGGGGTCAGATCCCACGAATCTTGCTTCGACTCGGACGGTAACTGAACGGGCTCCGGCGCTGGCTCGCTTGAAGAATAGTCATGCAGCTGCTTGTCAAAAGGCGAGACACCTTCCCAGCTTGGACGGCCACGTTTTTCCAATTGATAAAACCCGGCCTGCTGGGGCAAGAAATGGCCACGCGCCCATCGCACAACGCCAAGTTCCTGATCCGCCTCATGGTTCACAGGATTCAGGAAAGGTTCAGGATTCACCGCCACGCCAAACGGCAGGTTGGTGGGTCTACCTAGTTCAATGCGAACCCTTGAGTTTTCTCCAGATGCGCTCAACCAACGGAGCCCATTTTGCAACATAACCGGAAAGGCAACTCGGATGGGTAGCTCGGATTCCTCCACGCCAAACGCTTGGATCAAAGCTCTCTGCTGTTTCGACTCTGCATCGGTGCGTATTGCACTTTGGATAAGTGGCACGGTTTCCATGCTCGCGAGCTCCTCAAAATGCCATCCACCTTTGTTGGGTTCAGGCCGCCAGGCCCTCGCTTGGCGGGGTATTAGACCCAAAATGTCGACATTCCGAAACACTGGGTGATCGGTGGCTTGAAAAGAGACCGCCGGACCGCTGACGTCGGGCAACGGTGAGGCCGGTCGACGTTCTAACTCGGGCAGCCGGAAAGGGGCAACCCCAAACGTCCACAC
>DAIRSW010000085.1:12114-12682 GCA_036804205.1 Verrucomicrobiia bacterium
CAGCTGGGAAATTCTCCAGATCAAAGCCGGCCGGCCACTCACCATCAATAATTACCACATCGGCGCTCGCGACCGCGTCTGGGAAAAAACGCTGCGGACTCATGATTCGCACCCTCACGCTGGTGTCTGAAGCCAAAGCTTGCTCCAACAGCCAATTGCCCTCGCTTATTAACACAACCCGGAGACTCGGCGAAGGGTAGGCGACTGCGTAGCTACGATTTAAAAGTGGGGCTTGGTCCTCCGGGGATAGGCGTGCTTCCAAAATGGTCATTTCGTCCAACTGCCCGAGGTTTAGAGCCTCGCTTTTTCTTTCGCCGGGAGCAAAGGTCCAGTCCGCGACGTGCCAGAGCCCTCCATCGCGAAAAATCTCGATACGCCGGTCGGTTGGCTCTTGGTGAAAACTGGTTGCTTCCAAGAAAAGCATGAGCGGACGTCCGGGCTCGTTCACATCCTCTGCCGCGAACGCGGTGATGGCAGCATAAGCATTCGGAAGATTGGTTGCGGTCCATAGATGGGCAGTGTTTTCCAGGGCATCAGGTGGGGCGCTCGGGGAGATAATCACTCTTTC
>DAIRSW010000086.1:0-12528 GCA_036804205.1 Verrucomicrobiia bacterium
ACGGGGAAAGAGTGGCTCGGGGAAAGCTCTGGCGAGACGGTTTACCGCTTGGCTGCGGGGCAACTGACTCTGGTGGACTAATTTCACCTTGCTGGGCACCTAAGCACCTCTGGGATCCGCTCAAAAGATTCTTGCACTGTGAGCTTGTCACTTCGCGACATCTTGGCTACGATGGGTTTCCATGCACGGTCACAAATTTTTCCCCGTAGTTTTCCTTCTCGTTTTCACGAGTTTGTTCGCTCTGCCCATGACGAGCTGTCAGCATTCAGAGCGAGAAAAGATTCGCCAACAAGCCATTGCCGAAGCACACGCTCGGCGCCCGAGCCCAAAGCAAATTATCGTTGGGGTGGTGGCACATATTGATGCGGACTACGGATTTGTCCTAATTCGAAGCAATCTCACTGGCCAACAGCTAAGCCGGATGGCCAGCTCAGGCACGCCGCTGGAAGGGCGAATGGAAGACAAAAAGGTCTGTTCCTTGGTTGTTTCTGATCAAATGCTGCCGCCTTTTGTTGTGGCGGACGTCACCGATGGCACCCCTCAGGTAGGCACGGTTGTCACCACCATGCCGGTTGTTGTGGAAAACTAACCCCGCTCCGTGGTGTAAGCTGCGCTCATTATGAATCGAATCGTTCTCATTTCAGCTTTGAGCGTTCCAGGGCTGCTTTTGGGGCAGCTCGGATCGCGCACGGATGCTTTTCGGGAGCCCGGTGCCATATATCTTGAGGATCATCTCGAGACGCTGCCGAATGTTACGGTGTCAGAAAATGTGGCGCTTTTTGTGAATCTACGAGACTCCCATTCCATGGGGACCATGTTAGCAGGCACCCCGGTGCAGTTGCAGGCAGCGACTGTTGATGGGCGTCTACGGGTCAGAGGACGTGCCGCTCATGGCGACGTGGTGGGTTGGATTTCGGGTGATGCCGTGGACGGCCTGGATGAAGAGTTTTTGCAGAGATTGAAGGCCAGTGAAGAACGGCGGCTGGTGGTTGCTGACCTGATCGCCAATCAGCAGGTCGTCATTGGCATGACTATGCCAGAGGTGGGAGAAAGCTTGGGAACGCCTCAACGAGTTGCTTCCCGTGAGGATGCCCAAGGGCGACGTGAGATTTGGGAGTATATCACCTACAAGCGTGTTCCAGAACGGCAGGTCAGTCGGGATCCGCGGACTGGTCGATTGATCAGCCATACGATCTACGTGCAGGTGCCAGTCGGATCGCGAACAATTATTTTTGCCAACAGTGTGGTCGAGGCCATTGAGGCAGATGAAGAGATTCTTGCCCCGCCAACGGTGACTCGGGTGGTGCCGCCGCTGACCTTGGTGTGGTAGCTATCGCAGTGTCGCTGGGAAGCCCGTGTTCGGACGCGAGCTTTTTGCAGAAAAAAATCATTTGCCAAGGCTAGGCACTCCCCCTAATGAGCGATGCTGCATTTCCCACTCTATTGGGGAGTTTGCTCAATATCTGCCATCTTTAGGAAGTAAAAAATGACCATACTAGCCCAAGTCCAAGAAACAGAAGTCACCCTGATTGATCAGCTCAATGCAAGTCCCTTAGCAGGGTGGTTAGGAACCTTTGCTGGTTGGGTGTGGGGATGGCCTCTGATCATTCTTCTGCTTGGCACGCATCTGTTTTTAACCTTCCGGTTGGGCTTTATTCAGCGCTTGGTGCCGCGGGGCATTAAACTTAGTTTTTCAAAAAAAGACAAAGACTCTGAGGGCGACGTCTCGCACTTTGCAGCTTTAACCACCGCGCTCGCCGCGACCATCGGGGTTGGGAATATTTTTGGGGTCGCTGCCGCAGTGATGGTGGGCGGACCTGGTGCGATTCTTTGGATGTGGCTGACCGGGGTGTTTGGGATTGCGACCAAGTATGGTGAAGCCGTGATCGGGGTAAAATACCGCATTGTGAATGCACGCGGAGAGATGTCTGGCGGCCCCATGTATGCCCTAGAAAAAGGGCTTAACATGAAATGGCTGGCGGTCATTTTTGCTATGTTCGCGGCGTTGGCGTCGTTTGGCATCGGTAACATGTTCCAAGTGAACGCCATCACCGAGATGATGCTTGAAAAGGTGAATCCCCAATTCATCACCGAAGCCAGCCCAGAGGGGCGCCCCATGGATATTCGCTACTGGACCGGAGGCATTTTAACGGTTGCCACAGCTTTGGTAGTCCTGGGAGGGATCAAATCCATTGCGGCAGCTTGCCGGTTTTTGGTGCCATTTATGGCCGTGCTTTACATCATTGGCTGTTTAGTGCTGTTGGGAATGAACTTTGAAGCAGTGCCAGGCGCGTTGCAGGTCATTTTTCAAAGTGCGTTTTCTCCTGAAGCAGCTTTTGGTGGTGGAATCGGCTTAGCGCTCCAGCAAGTGATCCGTCAGGGTGTGGCGCGCGGTCTTTTTTCTAACGAAGCCGGACTCGGGAGTGCCCCAATCGTGGCGGCAGCAGCTAAAACCAAAGACCCTGTCAGACAGGCTTTGGTTTCTGCAACAGGCACTTTTTGGGATACGGTGGTGATCTGCGCCCTTACAGGCTTGGTGATCGTCACTTCAGGCGAGTGGGAAGCTGCGATCGTCGGCGGCGAATGGAATAAAGAAGCGATGTCTCGCGCTGAGCTGTGCGCGGCGGCCTTCAGCGGGCTCGCCATTTATGGAGATCTGCTGCTGACAGTCGGTTTGTTGACCTTCGTGTTTTCGACCATTATTGGATGGGCTTATTTTGGCGAAAAAGCGGTGGAGTATCTTTTTGGAATAAAAGTTATTTTTATTTACCGCATCCTTTGGGTGGTCGCCGTTTTTCTTGGAGCACTTTTCCCAATTGGAATGATTTACGATTTTTCCGATGCAATGAATGGCTTGATGGCAGCTCCCAACTTAGTCGCGTTGCTTTTGTTAAGTGGTGTAATTGCCAGAGAGACCAAGCGTTACCTCGCGGAGAATAAAACGGACTAACGGAGTTTACTCGGCTGCCAACGGCTGCGCGCGGGCATGTTCAAATCATCCCGCGATCTGCTGCGGAGATGGTTTCAGAAGGTTGAAAGTTGCTTTGGATTGCCGAAGCAAGGTTTGGTGTGCTATTAAACGACAAGTCCATGGCTGAACAAGACAATGAACCCTCAGATGAAGAGCTGGTGCAGCAAACTCAGGATGGGGACAGCCATGCCTTTGGACTCCTAGTCCGGCGCTATTCCTCGCGGCTGTATGGACTGGTCTATAACATGACTAGCAATCACGAGGATACCAACGACCTGTTGCAGGATATCTTTAGCAAGGCCTTTCGCGCCATTAAAGGCTTTAAGGGGCGTTCGTCAATTTACACCTGGATGCACACCATCGCGGTGAATATGACCATTAACTTCCTAAAAAAGCGCGGTCGGACCTATAAGATGAGCCTGGATGATTTGGATAGCGGTGTGCACGCGGATCCCCAAGTTCAGATGCTTTTGGAGAACAACACGCCCGTTCGTGAAATGGGTCTTGCTGAGCTGCAAGAGAAATTGAACGAAGCGATGCAAAAGCTGTCTACTGAACATAGAATGGTCGTCACCATGTTCGATATCCAAGGAATGCCACATAAAGAAATAGCACAGATTTTAGGAATTTCTGAAGGCACAGTGCGCTCACGTTTGTTCTACGCGCACAAACAGCTGCAAGCTTTGCTGCGGGATTTTCGGCCTTCCTGATATTTCGATCACTCAATTTGCAACCCCACTTTTTTCTCTCGACCTCAACCAAAAAACAGTTTATGCCTAATACCGGAATGCACTCAACGCGCGACGCCAAAACCTCCCCCATTCGCACTCAACATGACGATCATGAATTGAGCTCAGAGGAAGTCGCGGCCCTTCTCTCCGTGAAGCGGCATGAGCATCCTACAGAAGATTATTTCGAAAGATTTGTGGATGAGTTTCATCGCAAACAAGCATGGGAGCTGGTCAACCGACCACTATGGAAGCTTGTAGTCGACCGCTTTTCAGCATGGCTCGGAGAAGCTGGCCTGGCTCATGCAGCTCGCGTCTCTGCCGCTGGTGCCTTTGCATTCGCGGTGGCTTTGATGTCATGGCAGACCTTGGTCCAGCCCAATTTTGATTCACCAAACTCTGCTGGCATGGAGAGTGTTTCATACGCAGGCCTCGATCCTGAAGGGGAAGCATCCCCAAACAACCCGCTGGTGTTACACATCCAAGATCGAGCCATGGCTGAGCAGGTGATGAATCTCATTGCCTCATCCACTAACATTCCCCAACCACAATTGCCTCAAGGCCTTGGAGCGGAAACCCCACAACACTATGAGCTGGCCATCAACCTGCCTCGTAACTTTTTGTCGCACCAGGCGGTGGAGCAATTAAATTATATTTCAGCTGTTGATTCCGTGATTGGGGAAGGGAAACCCCGTTATGTAATCGACCCTCAGCCAGTAAGCTACGAGGCCGTATTAGCTTTCTAATGAGGCACCAAAGCCTCCTGGGTTGCTGAGTTTCTGCGTGGCTTAGGACTTTTGTTGGGCTCACGCCTTTTCCTTTCGTTTACTTATGATTTTCCGCGCTGCCATTTCACGTCATTTCCTATCTCGAGCATCGTTCTCGGTAATTCTACTGGGGATGACCTTTTGGCAGCAGTCATCGGTTCTCGGCCAGAACGTTCGAGAAGAGGAAGTTCTCAAAGAGATTTTTGACACCGCCCAAAAAGCAGTGGTCAAGATTGAAGCGGTTGACCCTCATGGTCGTCTTGAGGGAACTGGTTTTTTTATCAATCCATCCGGGTTAATACTCACCTCCTACAGTGTCGGCGGCGACACCGGGGCGCTGCGGGTGACCATTGCTGACCATTCGTTTCGGATGCCAGCGAAACGCTTGATCGCAGATTCTCGAAGCGGACTTGCTTTATTGCAGATCGAGGCAGAGACACCATTTTTGTCGCTCAGCGAGGATGCCTTGCCGCTTTTGGACGAGCCGGTTGTCGCTGTCGGCTATCCCTTGGGTGGAGATATTTCTTCTCAAACTGGAACGATCGCAGGCAGCAACGTTCGAAGTACTGAAAAACAGTTTGCTACCTCTCACCTACGGGCCAGGGTGCCCGCACTGCCGGGCTTGAGCGGTTCGCCGCTTCTCGATCAACGCGGTCGAGTGGTTGGTGTGGTGATTTCACGATTGGAAGATGGAGCCGGCTGTTACGCCTTGCCGGCTCGAGCCTTGCGCAAAGTGCACGATGACTATCGCCTTTACGGCGAGGTCCGCCATGGGTGGGTGGGAGTGGAACTCAGCGCCCAAAGTCCGGCGCCGGACGCGACGCCCCAACCAATCATTCAAAAGTTGGTCGAATCAGGCGCAGCAGAACGTGCAGGGCTCCAGCAGGGCGATGTGTTGTTGCAGATTGGCGAGTTCCCGATCCTGGCCCCCACGGATATTGTGGATGCCTCGTTTTTTCTTCGAGCAGGCGAAGATGTGCTCATCCGCGTGAAACGCGAAGGGCAGGTGCACGAGATGAACGTTGAGGTGGGCTTCCATCCTGGAGTTCCTCGGCCTGCATTGGTCTCGCCGCCACCAATGTTCCCAGGCCATACCAGCTTCGAGCTTGAACAGGCTCAATAGATCGAAAGAGTGCTCAGGCTGGATGCCGTAGAGCACAACTCGTCGAATTTCCTGGCGATGCACCCTTTTGACTTGCTCTTTTCGCAAAGTCCAACTATTTCGCCATAGGGTGTCCAACGCTGTGTAGAAGCGCGGGGGATGCTGAAACAATCGTTCAGTCACAAGGTTTAATTTTTTCTACTCTATGCACACCATTCACACTTATAATGTGATCCCGCGTCTTCCCGAAGACTTGGAGCCACTTCGCGAACTGGCTTTTAACTTATGGTGGACCTGGGAGCCCTCGGCTCGAAAACTTTTTCGATACATCGACCTCACCCTTTGGGAGCAAACGAATCATAACCCGGTCCGGGTGTTGCAGCTTTGTAAGCAAGCACGCCTGTTGGAGCTAGCGGACGATTCCGATTTTTTGGCTGATTTGGCAAAGGTCATCCGCCGATTCCAGGCATACATGACTGATAAAGAGGTGGGGAGCGACCTCAAAGATTCCGGCCCAATCGCTTATTTTTCTGCGGAATTTGGTTTTCACGAAAGCGTCCCAAACTACTCCGGCGGTCTTGGGATTTTAGCCGGGGATCATTGCAAATCGGCAAGTGATCTAGGGCTCAATTTTTGCGCCGTGGGTCTTCTTTATCGCCACGGTTACTTCAAACAGCAGATCAATCTCGAAGGTTGGCAAGAAGCGGTGAACTTGAATCAAAGCTTCCACCACCTCCCGGTTCGTGAGGCTTGCCTGAACGGCGAGCCTTTGCGCGTTGCGGTTGATCTTCCCCAACGCAAGGTTTGGGCTCAGGTCTGGGAGCTGCAAGTGGGTCGAATCAAGCTTTACCTTTTGGATACAGACATCCAGCAGAATTCGGAGGAAGATCGATTGATCACCGCAGAACTCTATGGAGGTGACCAAGAAATGCGAATCAAACAAGAGCTGGTGCTTGGCATTGGTGGCGTCCACACTTTGGAAGCGTTGGATATCAATCCTCGAGTCTACCACATGAACGAGGGTCATGCGGCCTTCTTGAGCCTTGAACGAATTCGACGTGCCGTGTCCCAAAAAGGTCTGGATTTTTATGCCGCGCTTCAACTGGTGGCGGCCTCCAACGTCTTCACCACTCACACTCCAGTCCCGGCTGGTAACGATGCCTTTCCTCGAGAGCGGATGCTGCGCTACTTCTCTGATTATCCTAAGCAAGTGGGTATTGATTTTAATACTCTATTCAGCTTCGGACAAACTCGCCTCGCCACGGAGGAACCCTTTAGCATGACCATTCTGGCCTTACGGTCCAGCCGACATGCCAACGGCGTGAGCGCACTCCATGGTGATGTGAGTCAAGGCCTGTGGAAACATGTTTGGTCTGGGGTGCCGCAACATGAGGTGCCGATCACCAGTATCACCAACGGGATTCACACCAAAACATGGATGGCTCCCGAATTCGCCGACATTTATGATCGCTACCTCGGTCCTGAATGGGAGAAGCAGCTCGCCAACCCCGAGTTTTGGGAAAAAGTTTATTCTATCCCCGACGACGTGATCTGGAACACCCACATGGCTCTCAAATACCGTTTGGTGGAATTTGTGAGTGCCCGTCTTCGCCGGCGAGCGGAGCGCTATGGTCTTTCCCCTGACACAGTCCGCCGCATTAACACCGTGCTGAATCCGGACATTTTGACGATTGGTTTCGCGCGACGTTTTGCGACCTACAAACGCGGGAACCTTCTTTTCCGCGATCCGGAACGTTTGCTCCGGATGATCTCACATCCCGAGCGTCCGGTTCAGTTTATTTTCGCCGGCAAAGCTCATCCTGCCGACGAGCATGGCAAAAAAATCATACAGGAAGTCTACCGCTTGTCTCAACAAGCCGGGTTCTCCGAAAGGCTTGTTTTCGTTGAGGATTACGATGCCTACATCGGTCGCCGCATGTATCAAGGTGTCGATTTGTGGCTGAACAACCCGTTGCGTCCGCTCGAAGCGTCCGGCACCAGTGGGATGAAGCTTCCACCCTCCGGCGGGCTTAATCTTAGCGTGCTGGATGGTTGGTGGTGCGAAGGATACAACGGTCGCAACGGCTGGGCCATCGGCCAAGAGATCACCGAAGGCACACCCGAATTTCAGGAGCAAGTCGACGTGGCTAGCTTATATTCTGTGTTGGAGAACCAGGTTGTTCCCCTCTACTACACCAAATCCGACGGGCGACTTCCCAAGGGATGGATCGAGATGATGCGCGAATCCATTCGAACGGTCGTCCCGATATTCAATACGCACCGGATGGTTCGGGAGTATGCAACACGGCTTTACACTCCGGCTGCTCGAGCAGGTGATGCTATGGAGAAAGACAACGCTCAACCCGCAGCAGCTCTGGCTACATGGAAAGCTTCCATTCGAGAAAAATGGCCGACCGTAAAAGTCGAGTCGGTTGTGCTGGAGCATCCGGATCGCTTCCACGTTTTGGCGGGGGAATCCCTACGGATTAAGTCCAAAATCCATCTCGGCTCTCTAGATCCCGAGCACGTGAAAGTGCAAATGTATTATGGACCAAGTGATAACGGATCCATTCATGAGCCCGAAATTCAGGATTTGAAACATTCGGAAGCTCTCGGTGCTGGAGTTTATGTTTATAGCGGAACCATTGAGGCACACGATAGTGGTGCCTATGGTTACAGTGTGCGGGTGATCCCCACACATCCGGGTTTGGTGCAAGAGCATGAACTCCGACTGATCTGCTGGGCTCCTTAAATCGTCATGGCTTTTTCGAAAGATTACGCCACCGACATTCTTCAGAGGACTTGGAAAAGAGGGCGTCTTGCGCATGCTTACCTGCTCTGTTCACCAGATCAAACTGTATTGATGGAGGTGGTTCGGGATGTGGCTTCCTCTCTTTTGGCCTCTCCCGGTCGAGAGCTTGTCGCTCTGAAAGAAGGCTGGCCAATAGTTCATCCGGATTGCTACACCATCGAACCGGAAAGCAAGCTGCGGCGCATCCTTCTGGACCAGATTCATGAGCTTGAGCATCACCTCCGACTCAGCCCTGGCGTGGCTCAATGCAAATTAGCCATCTTGATTGAAGCAGATCGCCTTCAGCCCCAGGCCGCCAACGCCTTTCTGAAAACGCTGGAGGAGCCACCACCTCATAGCTTTTTTTTCCTACTTACGTCCAATCCTGAGGCCGTGCTCGGCACTATCCGGTCGCGCTGTTTGCCAGTGCATATTCAGGCTAGTCATGGAGCTGAAGAAGTGGCACCGGAGTTTGCCGAGTTGCTTGAAGAACAGCTGCAAAGCATGAGCCTTGGCATTGACCAGCTTCGCACTGCGCTTTCTCTTACCCGAACTCTGCAAACAGCACTCACCGCTCGCCGGGAAACTCTCAACCACGCATCGGAGCAGCAGCTCAAAAGCGAAAAGGCTGCTTGGGCCGAGACTCCTGAAGACAGTGCGTTTGATGAGCGCGAGGCTCAACTGAAAGCGAAGGTGGAAAGCGAATATTTACGCTACCGCGAGACCCTGCTAGATCACTTGGGCCGGCAATGGGCGCTCCAGCTCAGGTCATCCTTTCAGCAAAACGGGGACAATAGTCAGCAGGAATCCTGCCTGCAACTTCTGGAGATCCTCGAGCAACTCCGAGAGCGTTTAGCTCGAAATGTTAATGAACCTTTGGCTTTGGAAGCGGCAGCGGTCGCTTGGAGCCGGGTCTTGGCACCTCCGAGCCAGAACTGAAATCAAGAATGGCACAATGCCCCGAGCTGACCTTTGCTCCTAAAGGCGCAATAAAATCTTCGTCAGCCGGAATAGGAAGCTCCTTGCGCCGAATTGATCTGATCATGAACCGTATCACTGATGCAACGCCAAAAAGCACGGTCAGGGCGAGGGCAACACCGAGCACCCACAACACTACTGCAAGCCGGCCCGAAATAGCGGTTGGCTGCTCAGCAGAAGTCAGCTCGTTTTGAGCTTTAGCAGTCACTTGATTAACACTGAACTTTTGCACCTCCCTTTGAACGTCCCCAAGAATGCGGTAGACGGTTGCCAACATGCGTTCCTCGGGATTTTCTCTCAACGCAAACTCTCTCTCCCAAATTTCCGCAACCAGCTCGCTCGCTCCTGGGCTTGGAAACACCTCCCGCAAGCGTGGATTGCTGATGAATTGAAGCGTTTTCTGGTCTGGAACAATAAAAAAAACGGCTGCGGGCAGGGTGCTATCCACGTCCCTGGTCCAAAAGGCGAAAACCTCGTTTTTCATATCCTCCGAGGGTGCGCTCGAAAGAAATGCCACCGCAAACCAAACCGCTCCTTGGGCACGTTCAGCACGTCGTTGTAGCTCCACCTGCATCAGGGAGCGCTGCATTTCGCTCACAACCCCTGCGGAATCCCAAACGCGCGGGATAGGTGGCTCAGACGCCATCAATCGCTGCAGACTCTCTTCGCTTGCATGGGCCAAAGCTGTCATGGCCATTGTCAAAGCCGAAAAGAAAAGAAAAAATCGCCGTGCCATAAAAAACGTGTTTGTTCGCCCAGCTTTCGAGCAGGCTACTTGATCCATCAGGCGATAACGTCGATACTTCAACGATTTATTCCTTCACGTCGACCTTCTTTCCATGAATTCTTTATGAACAACACCCACTACGCAGTTATTTTGGCAGGAGGATCAGGCGAACGCTTCTGGCCTTTGAGCCGTCGATCAAAACCGAAACAGCTTCTTAGCTTGATCACTGAAAGAACGTTCCTCGAAGAAACCGTGGCTCGCCTCGAAGGAGTGGTGGAACGAGACAATATTCTCGTTCTTACCAATGCGGATCAGGAAGACGCCGTCCGCCAAGTCTTAGGTGCCATGCTGCCGAATGAGAATATCTACGCAGAGCCCGCCAAACGCGATACCGCCCCGGCCGTGGCATTGGCCGTAGCTCTGGTTCAACAGCGTAACCCGGACGCCTGCATGGCTATTTTGCCAGCGGACCATCACATTCCGGATGTCGCGGCATTTCAAGAGGATCTTCGACGCGCCTACCAAGCTGCTGAGTCCGACCCGCAAGCGCTTGTTACGGTAGGGATTCCTCCCACCTGGGCTTGTCCGTCGTTCGGTTACATTGAGACACTCAACGACCAAGCCGATTTTCAGGGAGCGCTTCCGGTTAAGCGTTTTCGCGAGAAACCTTCAGCTGAGCTTGCGGAGCACTTTTTGGCAAAGGGAGGCTTTTTTTGGAACGCAGGAATGTTTTTTTGGCAAGCGACCGCGCTTGTCAAAGAACTGGAAAGCCTGCAGCCGGCGCTCGCCGATTTTGTCCATAAAACACAGACTCTCCCAATCGGGGATCCAGCGTGGAAAGAAGGCTTTGCGGAGCTCGACAAAATCTCAATCGACTACGCAGTCATGGAGAACGCCAAGCGCGTGCTATGCGTCCCGGCCAAATTTCCTTGGGACGACCTCGGTCATTGGAACGCACTGGCCGGCTATTTGAAAGAAACGCAGGGTCAGGTGAAAACCAATACCCCCGTAGTGAGCTTGGAGAGCGAGGGAGCCATCGTCTATTCCACCTCAGGCAAGACGGTTGCTTTGATTGGGGCGGAAGACTTTATCGTGGTGGACACGGAAGATGCGGTGCTGGTCGCGCATCGCGAGCAGGCGGACCGCATTAAAAAAGTGGTAGCCATGCTCCCGCCTGAATTGCAATAGATTATGAAGCGTGTTCTAGGCATTGATCACGGGCAGGCACGGGTTGGTTTAGCAATGTCTGACCAGTTGGGAATGCTCGCGCACCCGCTCAGAACCCTCGCTGCAACCCCGAAAAAACGTCTCATGGCGGAGCTTGGTGCTTTGATCAAAGAACACCAAATCGATACGATTGTTTTGGGAATACCTCGCAACATGGACGGGTCTTTTGGTTCCTCAGCCAAGCTTGCTCAGGAGTTTGGCGAGGAGCTAGCAAAGCGAACGAAGTGCAAAATCATAGAATGGGACGAGCGCCTCACGACCATCGCAGCTCATCGGGCTTTGCAAGAGAGTGGACGAAAAACCAAAAACACCAAAGACATCGTTGATCAAGTTGCGGCGCAGATGATTCTTCAGGGCTGGCTCGATTCTCAGCAGAATGGTTTGCTCGGTCCAGAAACGGATGAGAACCCTCATGCCGAATATTAAGTTCACCATTGCCTACGACGGTGCCCCGTGGCTGGGCTGGCAAAGCCAGAAAACTGGGGGTGGTATTCAAAATGAGATTGCGCGTGCACTCAGTATCACGGTGGAGCAAGAGGTGCGTGTTTTTGGAGCCGGTCGAACCGATCGAGGGGTTCATGCTCTAGGACAGGTCGCGCACAGTCTGCTTCCCGATGAGATCCCATCTCTTGAAAAACTGCGTGATGCTTTGAACTCTCGTCTACCAGGCACCATCCGTATTTTGCGCGCGCAGAAGGTGTCGCCTGCCTTTCACTCGCGATATTCGTCCTGTGGCAAACATTATCGTTATGAGATCATCAATGCTCCCGTTCTGAACCCGCTCCTCTTGAATCGCGCTTGGCATATTCAGCAGCCGCTCGACATGGAGGCCATGCAAAAAGCTTTGGCCTGTTTTGTTGGCGAGCACGATTTCTCCATGTTTTGCGGAAGGCTTCCTAAGGCGGGAGAAAATATCATCCGCAATTTAAGCCGCTGTCAGCTTGGACTCAAGCAGAAAAAAATCGTGATCGACTTTGAAGGCAGCGGTTTTCTCTACCGAATGGTTCGTCTCATGGTGGGTGCGATTGTTCGATGTGGCCGTGGCAAGACCTTGTGGACAGAGGTCCAAAGCTTTTTGGCTGGTGGACGGCACATGGCCTTGGAACAAGCGGGGAGTCGCCCACAATATTGTGCGCCACCGGACGGTTTGTATCTTGTGAAAGTCCGTTACTAGCTGTGCTACGCAGCCTCAGTGCTACACCTGGGGGAAAAGTGGGTTGTCAGGGATTCGAACCCT
>DAIRSW010000087.1:0-12351 GCA_036804205.1 Verrucomicrobiia bacterium
CTCTGCGCGAGTCTGTTATCCTTACATTCACCCACATGCAATAGCGAGGAGCCAATATAGTAGCTTTGCATTTATTGAGCCGCGGCGTGCAGGTTCACGCTTGAAACCTCTGGCGCTTGCCTAAAGAAAAAGGACTTCGGCCACAAAAAAACCATGTGGCGGCCGGTTGGCCAACACATGGTTTTTGTTTGAGAAGCTAAGGGATGCTACTCCGTTTTGGGAGCGGCTCCAGCGATGCTGAGGGTCAACTGAATTTCTTCGGCAACTTTATCCGCATGCTCCCCGGGCTTAATGCCGAAGTCGCTGCGTTTGATGGTGAAGGTCGAGCGCAACACCAAAATGTCGCCGTCCACATCGCCTCCGCGATCTTTGAGTCGACCTTCAAGGTAGGTGGCACTGACCGGGATCGTAATTTCTTTGGTGACTCCTTTTAGAGTAAAGTCTCCGGTGATTTCGGCGGTGCCTTTTTCGCCCTCCCGTTCAATACTATCGACGCTTTTGAGAGCAAAAGTGATTTCCGGGAACTCTTCAGCATTAAGCCAATCTGCACCTAGCATATGCTCTTGCATGACCGGGTTGGGGACGGTTAAAGAATTGGTTGCTACGATGATGGAGCCGGAAGCTTGCCCTGGATTTTCCAGATCGAGCGTAACGGTTCCGCTGACTCCGCTGGCGGTGCCATTGATGGCTTCCAAGGGAGCGTCGAGGAGAAACACCACGTTGTTTACGCCCTTGGCATCAGCGAAGTCGAAGGTGAGAGGCTCGGCTTGAACCCGCGCGCTGGCAAGTAAGCCGATCGCGAAGAGAGAAACGGTGAATAATTTCATAGATGTAGTTTGGGTTTTTGTTGGTTTGTTTTTTAGAGAGTCAGAGTGAGTCCGACCGCTCAAAAGCTTTATTTGCGGCCTCTGATGATGACACCGAGTCCGAAGATCACGAGGCCAACAGCATTGCCGCCGACCAACACGTCGATCCCGGGCTTAAACCCGTCTTCGTATCGTGTGGTTTCGATTTCGGTAAGTTCATCAACCTCGGTGTATGGAATTTTCGTTTGGGTCCAGCCGGTATGTGCGCCGGAAAAATACCAAAAGCCGGAAACGGCCACGATAATCAGGAGACCAGTGAAAAGAAAAAAGCGCTTCATCGTTTATCTTTATATCAAGAGATTAGGGTATGTCAAGGAACAGCCAGAACGTCAATCAGAGTACTTGCTCAGCTGAATATTCCCTAAAACGCGTCTTTCAAAGTGTTGGATTCTCGGTTCTTTAGATGGGGAATATCGGCTTGGACCTTTATGGATTTATGCTTAGTTCCGCCTGTCCATGCAGCCTACCACTTGCAATTGCACGCCAACCTATGGGTTGGACCTTCAAAGACGCGGAGATCGCTTGCGTCGAGACGTGTATTTGCTAAGAGCGAACCAAGCTGCTTACACCTTGAAAGGGTGGTTTTTTGCCCCGGAGGATTGCGAAGTTCAGGGTATTAGGGTTTTGCGTGGTGCCACCGCATTTCAAGCCAGGCGCAAGCAGTTGCGTGTGGATGTGTTGCAAGCGTTTCCCGAGCGAGTGGGTAGTTTGCATTCTGGCTTCGAAGTGGATTTAAGCCTTAAGCTCGGCCAAAACGTCTTATTTCTTGAGTACAAAACCGAGCAGCAGACGTGGAAAAGCTTCGGCCAGTGCAAGATTTTTTTGCCCCCCTGGTGGACACTCTGGCGATCAATCCCCTCGCACGACCGCGAACTGAAGCAATGGCTGACGAATCATCGAAAACACCTAGCTTGCGTCAGCGCGAACGCAAACACTGCGAACGCAAAAGTGTCTTTCATTTTGAACGGTGACATCCCTAGAAATCGGCTCGCAACAGTGATCCGCTTCATCCGCCGTCAGACACATCGAAACTGGGAGCTCGCGGTGCTAGATCCACACGCAACGCTGAGGCACTTCGAAAAGCACGACCCACGGATCCGAGTGGTAACGCTTTCTGAAGCTGAGACCCTGGAAAAACTATGGGACAGCGCGCTGGCCGCTTGCACCGGGGAGTTCACGTTTTTGCTGAGCCAGGATGCGGAGCTGATCCCAGAAGCGATTGCTACGGTTCTGCTAAGCATGAAAAAGCGGCCCGAGGTGGATTTGTGGTTCAGCGACGAAGTTCATATTGATAAGCTGAAGCAGAGACCGTTCCTTAAACCCGGCTGGAGCATGGACATACTCTATCAGAACAACGTTTTTGGTCACTTCTGTTGCATTCGCACCGAGCTTTTGCAGAAGATTAAGGGGTTCCACTTTGGAGTCGAAGGCGATCCACTCTGGGATTTGGCTTTTCGTGCCATAGAAGAAACCGGCAACAATAAAGTTGGACATCTTGCTGCCATGCTCTGTCAGATACGAACGAGTCGGCCCGGTCACAACCCCCGCACACCAGGTGATCTCGCGGGGCGTCAAGCCGTCGACCAGCATCTTAGCCGGAAGTGCCCCGGAGCCCGGCTAGTAAATCTTGATGTGCCGGACCGCTGGAGAGTTGAGTGGCCGATAACCGAGCCTGCGCCCAAAGTTAGCATAGTGATACCAACCAAGAACCAGCTTGTAAGTTTGAGAACAACGCTGGAGTCGTTAGAGCGAGTAACAAATTATGCCTGCTACGAAGTGATAGTGGTGGATCACGATTCGGACCAGCCGGAAACTCTCGCCTATCTGGCCAAGCTTGGGGAGCGCCCGGATGTCTTTCGAATTATCAAAGCCTCCGGGCCATTTAATTGGTCGCGCTTAAGCAACCTTGGGGCGGACGCAGCAACCGGAGAGGTTCTGGTTTTTCTGAATAACGACATAGAGATAATTGACGGCGCTTGGCTCAGAGAGTTGGTCTCCCAAGTTCTGCGACCCGGGGTGGCGGTTGCGGGGGCATGTCTGCTTTATCCGGATGGGCGGATTCAGCATGCCGGTATTGTGATCGGCATGACTGGGGTGGCAGGGCACGTCTTCCGATTCGGCAAACCCGATGATGCGAGCATTGGTGGTGACCCAGCGCAAACACGAGATGTGTCCGCAGTGACCGGAGCTTGCCTGGCCATACTCCGCTGCACCTTTTACGCAGGCGGTCAGTTTGATGAGACACAGCTTCCGGTAAATTACAGTGACGTGGATCTCTGTCTGCGCTTACGGAAGCAGGGCTTAAGGGTGATTTATACTCCTCACGCTAAGCTCATTCATCACGAGTCGGTATCACGCTCAAGCCGTGAGCAAACGAGCGAACGCAAGACTCAAGCCACAGCAGAGGCTTTGGTCTTCAGCAAACGTTGGTTAAGCGAAGGACAGCGCGATGCCTTTTACAATCCGCACCTATCGCTCTCTCAGGAATGGCCACGCCTTGAAGTCCCGTCCGGTTCTGAGAGGGTGACCGGGCGAGCAGCTTACGCTACACGTTGGGGGGTCTCCCGCAGGATCCAGGTGTAAGGAACCGCGCCGAAACTTAATATCCAGCGATGGAATTCAGCTAGGCTCCAGCCCTGCCCGACTACCAGTCTTTGATGCAACGAGCGCATGCTGCGCCAACCGAGATAATACGACATCGGCACGGTCGGCGAGCTAGTATACCAATTGACATCGTTTTGTGCGCGAGCCCGGCTGAAGCCCAGGTTTTGCATGAGATGTTTGACCGCTTGCGCCACGCTCATTCGGCCAGTCTGCAGGCCGCAATCGATGAGAACCCGGTGAGCACGCCATAGGCGATCGTGCAAGCCGAGGACCTTGAGCCAGGGTTCATCAACCAGCCCTTCGCGCAGGCACCAATCTTCGCACCATAGCGTCCAGCCTTCATAATAAATGGCGTGGGAAGCCATGCGACGAAGAAAGCTGGGGTGTTGGTTTTGATGACAGAACTGAAGATGATGGCCGGGATAAGCTTCGTGAACCGTGGTGAGTTCGATGCCAAAATGCTGAAGCCGCTCACGTCGGCGTCCGGCGGCGGTGGTTTCGTCAAGGCTCAGGTCGTTCACCCAAAAAATGCCTTCTTGATCCGCTGAAAACGCGGGAGGAGACGAGTAAGCGGCGGTGGGAAAGTGATGCTTCATGAAGGCTGGTGTAGCCATCACACTCAGGGTTTCTCCGGGCGGCGGCTGAGCCAGGCCAGTGGCGGCAAGGCGATCTCGGAGATTGTAAGTTGCTTGGGTGTAAGCTTCGAGCAGGGCTGGCGCGTCCGACTCCCAAACCTGACCAGACTCTTCTAGAAGAGCGTCAACCGACTTTTTACTGAGCTGCTTGGCGAGGCTGCGCATTTGCTCATGGATCTCTGCAATGCCTTGATGCGCGATTTGTTCGATCTCGTGGAGAGAAAGATCAAGCCCCAGACGTTCTCGGACCAAAAAGAGAAAGTTGTGTTCTCCCATGGCTAAGGTTTCGGGCTCAGCCAGGGCACGACGTTGAAGCCGACTCGCGTAGTTGCGGAACGCCGTCTGTGCGAGGTCAAGAGTGGAGGCAATTGCCGTATCGAGTTGGCTGAGCGCGGGTCGGAGATCTTCCAGGAATTTGATGGCTCCAGTGCACGATTTTTGCGCCAGATCAGACCACAAAGGTAGAGGGCTACGAATCACGGCCAGGCTTTCCTCCAAATAATTAGGAAGCGCTTTGAGACGTGAGCGAATTGCAGGAAGTTGGCGTTTAAGTTGACCTTTGCTTTTGAGCACTAAGGAGAAAATCGATTCAACCGCTTCGTCCACCTGAAGTTGAGGATTGCGTGCTGCTTGGTTCAGCTGCCCCGTGCCGAGTTGCTCGCAGCGCAGCATGGAAAGGAACAGACGACGATCAACCCAATCGTCGTGCTCAAGCTTGTCCCCGACGATGGTCTCAAGTTGCGTGAGGGCACGAGCTCCCAGTTCGAGAGCTTGCTTTTGCTTTTGTGGATCCCGACTGTTCAGGAGGGCATCGCATGAAGCAAAGCCAGCAAAAGAAGCTTCCTGAGGAAAAAGCTCCCAGCGTTGCTCAAAGTAATCCAGCGCGACCTTTCGAAGGGTCAGGCTTTCGGGTGTCTTGCTGCGACCGGGTTGCGGACAGCGATTCAGGTTGGGCTTACTCTTCTTGGAGGGGAGGGTCATGAATGATGAGCTCGTCGGACGTTTCGATGATAGCTTCGACTTCGTACAAAGCGTCCATTCGGGTGTTGGCGATCTGATAAATCTGCTCAACGTTTTCTTTGGACAGCATTTCATTATCTCCGACGATGAGAAGGATTTTTTGGATGTCGCTGGTAAGTGCTTGGACGAAGGGCTGAGCGGCCAAGTCGGGATGGAGAGTTTCGAGACGCTCGATAAAGTAGTCGAGGAGATCGGGGCGCACTAAAACCGCAGCACGCTCGGTGGTGTATTCATTGACCACGGCTGCTGCTGAAAACTCAAGTCCGCGAAGCCAGCCTCCCAGTGAAATTAAGTGGGCGATTTCTTCATCGCGCAAAAGCACCATGGCCCGCTCGGCATCGCGTTGGGCCCCGCGCAATTCTTCTCTCATCTTGTCCCATTCTCCGCGCAGACCTTTTTCGGCAAGGCTCCGGGCTCGAGGAACGACGGCGGAGGTGATGGACAGTCCATCGGCATGGCGCAACATGGCGCGGGCGGTCTCTTCAATATCTGTGCGTGCTTCGGCGTCCATCAGGGCAAAGCCATGAGCGATGAAAGTTCCTAGCCTGAGTGCAATCAGGGTGCGATCCGCGCTAGGAGTCCGGGGAAGATCGCGCTTAGTGCTATCGTAGGGCACGGGCCGCAATACGGCGAGATCCTCGAGAATTTTTTCAATGGAGGGGGCGGTAAAAAGATTGACGCCCATTTCTTCGAGAAAATGATCATCGTCGAAAAGCTCTTCGATCGAGGCGAGCATTTCCTGTTCTTCGCTTGATACTTCAGTGGGTTCTTCCGCCAAACCTATGAACGGAGTGCGAAGAAAAAGTAGAAGACAGCTGATTACCAGGGCAAGCCATTGAGGCGGCGCTTGGAACCATCCTGGGGCGTGCAATGAAAAGCGGTTTTTTTCAGAGCCAGAGAGTGAAGAGGACTGCATAAAGAGATGTCTACTTGCCTAGGCTAAATCGGGGAATTAGAAAGGTCTAGAGCGGATTTCACCCTAGATGGATTAAAGTCTTAACAGATGAATCCGGTGTAAAAACAAGGTATTCTGGTGTTTGCCTAAATTGAAACCGAGCGGGAATCCGATTCTCCACACCAGGGCAAAACAATCGTCTCAGGCCCAAGCCAGCTCGACCTCTCAATACACTGAATATGAAACAGCAAGCGGACATTTATCGCATGGTCACGTCGGCCCACCTTTGCCCTTGGGGAATCAAGGCGCTGGATCTCTTGAAACGCAACGGTTTCAAGGTGACCGATCACCACCTTGAAAGCATGGAGGCGAACAAGAACTACAAAGAGGCAAACGGTGTCGACGAGACGCCTCAGATCCTCATCAATGGCGAGCGCCTCGGCGGCTACGACCAACTCCGCGAACATCTGGGTTTGGGGCCGGATCCCAAAGAGGGGGAGACCTATCAACCTGTTATTGCCATCTTTGCTGTGACTTTTCTGATGGCTCTTGCCACGACGTGGGCCCTACCCGGCCGCTTCTCTTCAATGCAGACGGCGGAACTTTTCATTGCCTTCAGCATGTGTGTGTTGGGTATTCAAAAACTGCGCGACTCGAGCGGCTTTGCTACCGGTTTCGTCCAATACGACTTACTGGCACAACGTTATGTGCCGTACGCTTACGTCTATGCCTTCATTGAAACAATCGGCGGGGTAATGATGATTGCCGGATTGTTGACTTGGGTCGTTGCGCCAGTCGTCCTGTTGGCCAGTACAATCGGCGCTCTCTCCATAATCAAAGCGGTCTATATCGAAAAGAGGGATCTCAAGTGCGCTTGTGTGGGAGGAGGCAGCAGTGTGCCGCTTGGCTTTGTCTCGCTGACCGAAAACTTAATGATGATGGCCATGGCCCTTTGGATGATGGTGCAAGCTTTGTAAACTCCACGGGTGTCGGCGCCCTCGAGCTCCCCGCCATGATAGACCCATTCATGCTCGCGCTGTTCGGGCGGGGAATTTACTAGCGCTCCGGCGAAAGGTCCCCGCCCCCGAAGGCGCGAACGACGTGGACCCGCATTTTGAACGCTTCAGGGCTGTTGAGGACATTGGCGGCCATCAGGACACCGTGCTAAGTGAAGGCGTGAGGGAGATACTTGGTGTTCCGGCCACGCTTCAAGGGCACAGATTGTGACCTTGAAAGAATGACTTCCTCCGCCTCCTCACGCGAGAGTTGAAGGCGGTAGTCCTTCGGAAACGGTGGGCGTTGCGTCTGACCGCGGAAATGGCAGAGGAGGGGGGTTGGCTTCGGTGTGAAACATTGCTCGTAAGCTTGCGTTTGCCATGCTTTGTAAAGCCTGTAGATAGCGTGTTTTGATCGATGGAGAACAGACAAACTGAGGCTAGCAGCTGCCGCAATATTCTTTACGCTTATGAAGCGGTCGCATAACTTTTGGTCTGGCGCTTCTACCCGAACAGCATGGCTCGCTGCGGTGGTTGCCTTGCTTTTGAGTTTGCCGATTTATCTCAGCCATAACCAGCACGCCTGGTTTTATCATGTGGATGAAGTGAGCAAGGTCGGACAAATCCAAGAAGGCCACCGAAACCTGCGGCATCCGGTTCTTATGTTGGAAGCAACGAAAGTGCTCTTGTGTGGGAAGGAAGATCCGGCTTCGCAAACGGTGGTTGAAGCTGGCCGGACAGTGACCGGCATTGCGGCGGCGCTGGCGGTGGCCGGGGGCGTCTGGATAAGCGCACACCTTGCCGGTTGGTTAGGAGCAAGTTGGGCCTTTCTCTTTCTAGCCACAATGCCCGAGCTGTATCGCTTCGCCCGCTGCTTCAAAGAGGACACGCTGCTGCTGGCGTCGTCGGTGTGGGTGATGGTGGCCGCTTTTTCCTGGTGGCGGAATCCTAACCCACGAGGCTTATGGCTTCTGGGGGCGTCCGTCGGGATTGCGGCCTCAACCAAGTATGTGGGAGCCAGCTTGTTGGTTCCGGTTTTACTTCTCGTTGTGGTGCGTGTAAAAGGCGGGTCGTTAAGAAGGATTTTTGTTCTCCTCGGTATGGCAGTTTTGACGTTCGCGTTAATTAATTTCCGCATTTGGTGGGATTTACCGACCTTCCAATTCGAGGTAGAGCGAGAACTTTCGTATCTTGTCAGTGGGCACCATGGGATGGGGAAAGACGTTCCTCACCGTTTTTATTATGATTACTTGGAAAAACACCTAGCCTTTCCGGTGTGGATCCTAACTGTTCTAGGGGCCGGGTTGTTGGCTAGATGGGCAAGGAATACGGCCTGGGTGTGGGGTGCGTTTTTGATTTGGGGCATGCTGCTTGCCGTGGTGCTTTCGTTTTTGCCAAAAGTTGCGGAGACTTACATTCTTCCGGTCTCGTTTTTAGGATTGTGGTGCGCTACCCTGGGAGTGGCGGGTATCGTGCAGGGATTGAGACGCTTGAGCACCAGCGGAGCTGGACTGGCCGGATTGGCGGCTGCAGCAGTCTTGTGGTGGGTTTGGCAGCCCAACCTCCAACGTCTACAGCTCGAGAAAAATGCGTTTTTGGATGACCACAATGTGCGGTTGCGTGATGCGGTGATGCAGTATGTGCCTCCGGATGCTGTTGTGATTCAGGATCTGCGTGGTCAGTTGCAATTCGAGCACCCGGTTTTTCCACACTGGCCGTATCGGGTATTCGTGGATCGCTATGCCTATGAAGGCTTTGACCTATGGCGCAACTCAGAGCCTTTGGATGATATCTACCTTGTGGTGGCGAGACCTGATTATTATCGCTTTATCGAGGGCTATCGACCTGCGCTTGACGAAGGACATGAGAGGATGTCACGGGGTCAAAAGTTTTATCCGGCTCTTTTTGAGCACGGCAACCTTTTATTTGAGACCATGCCTGGGATGAACTTCTATTTGCAACCCGGTTTACGTGTTTATCACGTGCCGAAAGACAAGATCCACTATTTGGAAGCCACCCCCGGAAATTTTTAACCACGGAGACACAGAGACACGGAGGGATTTTTATCGTTGAAGGGTTCGGACTGAAGTCAGCCCTCTTGTTTGGTTTGGCTTGATTGCGAGCAGGTTTGCTGTAAATATTGCTCTATGAAAACCACCATCGATTTCCCCGATGACCTCCTCCAAAAGGCCAAAATCGCAGCCGTCCAACGCAAAACCACCCTCCGGGAATTGGTGGTCCAAGGCGTGGCCTACATCATCAGCCACCCGGAGCCCGCGCCTGACGCAGAGAGTGAGCGCAAGAGAACAATCAAGCGCCTCCTTTTGGCCATGAAAGCCGAGAGTACAGAACCCATGGTTCCGCTCACCCGCGAGGAGATCTATGCCGAACGCTGAGGTCTTTCTTGATGCCAACATCCTTCTCTATGCCTGTTCATTCGCACCCGAGGATGCCAGCAAGCAAAAATGCGCAGACGATCTCATCCAGAACACCTCTTTCGGCATCTCCGCCCAGGTCATCCAGGAATTCCTAGCCAACGCCCTGCGGAAGAAATCACTAGGCATCACCGAAACCCAGATTGACGCCACGTTGGAACTGGCCTCGCATGTTACGGTTCAGCCCGTCACCCTCAAGCTGATTTGCGACGGGGTGACCCTGCGTCGCCGCTTCCAGCTTTCCCACTGGGATTCCACCATCGTGGCTGCTGCCATTGCGCTTGGCTGCCGCATCCTCTACTCGGAAGACTTTCAACACGGAGCCACCTACGAAGGCCTCCGCGTCATCAATCCATTTCTTTCCCTATGACCTCGAAAAGGATCTTACACGAGGGCACGAACAGATAAGGAAGAGATAAGCAAGAGTTTTCGCGTACTGTTGTGGACTGTGGTTATCGCCTTCATCTCGAAGCCGGTCCGGGGCTTCTCGAAAGCGTCTATGAAGTGGTCTTAGCGAAAATGCTGGAGCAGAAGGGACTTCGCGTGCGCCGTCAGGTTCCGGTCCCGATCCAACTGATGGACCTCCACTTCGACGAAGGATTCCGTGCCGACATCCTCGTGGAAGACACCCTTCTCCTCGAACTAAAGTCGGTCGAGAAGCTGCTGCCCGTCCACTCCAAGCAAGTCCTAACGTATTTGCGCCTGCTCAACCTCCCCCTCGGACTCCTGATAAACTTCGGTGCCCCCACCTTCAAAGAAGGCTGTCACCGCATCGTCCACGGCCCCCAATCCTTCGTGTCTTCGTGCCTTCGTGTGAATCAAAAACTATGACCACCGCAGAAAATCTCACACGAAGCCGCAAAGGCACGAAGAAATAAAAGCTGTCACCGGGTTATGCTTGGCTCCAATCCTTCGTGTCTTCGTGTGAGAAAAAAAACAACTCATGCTTGCTGCCTGACCAGCAATCCTCACATTGCAGAATTGTAGAAACAAAGATACTTTATTCCCATGAAAACAGTGAATCTCTCGCTTCCTGACGACGTCTGGCAGCAGGCCCGCATCGAAGCGGCAAAACACAACACGAGTCTCAGCGGCTTGGTTCGCGCCTACCTGCAAGCGATGGTCAAGGGCGAGGCCCCCATTGTGACCGAGGAGACGGCAGAAGATGCCGACAAACAGAATCGCATGGCCCTCCTCCAAGCGCTCCAGTCGAGCGACCTGGTGCTCGGTTACGCGCCTTCCCGCTCCACCACCTATGAGCGTTGAGGCCTTTCTCGACTCAAACATCCTCCTTTACGCTGCGTCCAAAGACCCCGCCGATGTCGCTAAGTCCACCCGCGCCGCAGAGTTGATCTCGGACACTCACTTCGGTGTCTCCCTGCAAGTGGCGCAAGAGTTTTATCACAACGCCCGCATCAAGGCCCGTCTCGCCATCACTCCCGCCCAGGCCGAAGCCATCCTTGGCCTCCTCCTCGCTCGCCCTCTTGTCGTGACCGACGCTGCGCTCTTCGCTCAGGCGCGCAGCCTCTGCAACCGCTACCAGCTCCGCTACTGGGACGCCGCCATCCTCGCTGCGGCACTTCGCATACGCGCCCCGGTTCTTTACTCCGAGGACCTCAACCACGGTCAACACTACGACTCCGTTCGCGTCATCAACCCATTCCTTGCCTGTGGATAACACCGGACTGCAAAACCTCCTCAAACGCCTCTGCAAAGTGATGTGGGCATCAGATTGCTCGGAGTAGCCGGCTTGAGCACGGCAACCTCCTGTTTGAAACCCTGCCCGGCCATAACTTTTTTTGCAACCGGGACTACGCCTTTATCACGTGCCGAAAGACAAAATCCACCACTTAGAAGCCACCCCAAGATGAAATCCTTTTGTGGGGAGCGTCACTGAGCCCCCCCGGAAAAAATCTCACACGAAGACGCAACGGCACGAAGAGATAAAGACTGTCACCGGTTTATGCTTGGCTCCCAATCCTTCGTGTCTTTGTGTCTTCGTGTGAGCAAAAAATCATAACCTCAAATTACCTCGACATTTCATGGGGGTGATGTTGGGTTATTTGCTGCCAAAGCGGCACCACAAATGCTTCGACGGCTTTGTGAGGTGTTGAGCTGGCAAGGGCCAAAGAACATTTCGCAAAAGCCAAGAAAAATAAAATCCGAGTCCACAGATGTCCTACCCCGCATGCTAAACTTTCCTGATATGACCGCTTGCGCAGCCGAGCGGCTTGCAAAAGACTCCGCTTCATCAACATGTTTCTTGTCCCATGAACGCCGTTGAAATCGAAGAAGCCGTCTCCCGCCTCGCGGAACAGCCGTTCGATGCCGAAACCTTTCCCTACACCTTTCTCGAAGCCTTCGGCAACAAGCCCGCCACCATCCAGCGGCTGAAAAGCGGAGCCACCAATCAGTCCGACGTGGGCGGCGTGCTCCAGCGCAGCAACATCCATCTCAAGGTCTGCCTGCACGGTCGGGTACTGGACACCCTCCGCGAACTTCGCGAAAGCAAAAAAACCACCACCCACAAGGCCAAGTTCATCCTGGCCACCGACGGCATCGAGCTCCAAGCCGAGTCGCTTGATGGCGGGAGCGAAACGTTGGCCTGCGCCTATCCGGACTTCGCCGATCACTTCGGGTTTTTTCTCCCGCTGGCCGGTATTTCCACCGTCCGCCAGATCCGGGAAAACGCCTTCGACATCAAGGCCACCGGCCGTTTGAACCGCCTCTACATCGAGCTGCTCAAGGACAACCCCGAGTGGGGCACCGCCGCCCGCCGCGAGGAGCTGAACCACTTCATGGCCCGCCTGATCTTCTGCTTCTTTGCCGAAGACACCGCCATCTTCCATGGCGACAGCCTGTTCACCTCCACCATCGAGCAAATGACCAAGGGCGCGCCGG
>DAIRSW010000088.1:0-12075 GCA_036804205.1 Verrucomicrobiia bacterium
GCTCATCATCGCCCTCGGCGGGTAGGGGCGGCAGGATTTCAATCCTCCAGCGAGCCCAACCCACAGTTTTCACCCAGACCGGCATCAACCGGGCTCCGGAACGTCGCGCCAGGAGAGGCGCAAGAGGACTGCTGGAAACCAAGCGATTAAAAAACGGCACCCAGACCCCACTGGTGCCCGCGTTTTGATCGACTAAAACCGCCACGCCGGCTCCTTCCCTAAGCATTCGTATAGCCGAGACGAGGCCTCGTCGACGCTCCAGCAAGCCCAGACCGATTCGACCGCGGCTTTTTGCCACGTCTGCATCAATGTACTTGTTGCCAATGCGCTGATACACAGTGGCGCATGGGCCCGGATGAATGGACGGAAACAACTGGGCCAAGGCTTCCCAGCAGGATTGGTGCATGACCAAACCGATCATAGGCAGCGCGTTGCCTTCCGCATCTTGCATGGGCTGCTCACAAACAATCTCCGCCCGTTTGAGAATGCTGGCGGGGTTCATTCGCGCTAAGCGCACTGAAGAGAGCAAGTTCGCCCCAAGCAGCGCAAAGTGCTCCCTGCCGGTCCGGTTGATCTTGGCTTGGTCCCACTCCTTACCAAAGGCGATGTGGAGGTTTTGCTTGACGAGGTTGCGATAGCCGGGTGCTAAGGCCCAGGCAAGAAGCCCCAGGACTTTTCCAAGTCCAAAAGCTAGAGGGAGCGGCAAGCTGCCAAGCGTCCGGGTTGCCAGCCAGTAGAAAGCAAAAACAAAAGCTTGCATCAACCTTGCAGGGTGGCTCTTGACGTATCGCTTTGGACCAGGCCAGGAACCACAGGATCGGCTGTCGCCTAGACCAGCATTAAGGCTGGGCTTTCCACCAACTTTCGGAGGGCGGACATGTATTCCGCTCCGATGGCGCCATCGACCACCCGGTGATCACAGCTCAAACCCAGACCCATGCGTTGTCCAACCACGACTTCGCCTTTTTGGTTAACCACCGGCTTTTTGACAATGGTTCCGATGGCTAAAATCATCGCTTGTGGCGGATTGACGATGGCCGAGAAACTTTCGATGCCGTAGGAGCCCAAGTTCGACACGGTGATGGTGCCCCCCTGGTACTCTTCGGGTTTGAGTTTTTTGGAACGGGCGCGGGTGGCGAGGTCGCGCATGGCATCACTAATTTTGCGCAGACTCAGCTTTTCCGCAGATCTGATGACCGGGGTTACTAGACCATCATCCACTGCTACTGCCACCGAGAGGTGTACGGTGTTGAATTGCACCAGGGCATCGCCATCAAAGGCCGCATTGACCTTGGGCACCAGCACCGCTGCTTCGACCGCGGCTTTGAGCAGGAGATCGTTGACGGTAAACTTCGGAGACCCATCTTTTTCTGCCGAAGTGTTGAGAGCTGCGCGAAGTTCCATCAAAGGAGCAATGTCTACCTCAATGTTGAGATAGAAATGTGGGATGGTGGTTTTGCTGAGTAGCAAGCGTTCGGCGATGACTTTGCGCATCCCGGAGAGAGGAATCCTTTCATACTCCCCTTCCTGCGCCACGACAGGCACGGCGGCGGGAGCTGATCCTCCGCCTGCAGAGCGATTGCCTGGGCGAGCGTTGACCACGTCTTCCCGCACAATGCGTCCACCCGGGCCTGAGCCGGTCAACGAGCTTAAATCAACGCCGCGTTCTTCAGCAATCTTACGAGCGAGTGGAGATGCCTTGACCCGATCCCCACCTGATTGGGAAGTTGCCGGGGCGGGGCCGCTGCTGGATTTTTTATCGGAAGCTTTTTCAGCTTTATCCTCTTTTTTCTCGCCTCTCTTGTCTGTTGAAGCAGTGTCTTTTTGTTCAAGATCAGCTTCACTTTCGCCTTCCCCGAGAAGAAGGGCCAATTTGGCACCGATAGCAACGCGACCACCTTCTTCGACATAAATTTCCGCAAGTTTCCCGTCGTCAAAGGCCTCCATCTCCATAGTGGCTTTGTCTGTTTCCACTTCGGCGAGCACATCGCCAAACTTCACCTGGTCGCCAACCTTTTTTTTCCACTTAACCAAGGTGCCCTCGGTCATGGTATCGCTGAGTTTGGGCATTTCAATTATCGAAGCCATAAGAAAAAATTAAGAGATAGAGAGGACTTTTTTGATGATCGCCTGAACGGTGGGCAATTGTTCTTTTTCGACCGGAGGAGAGTAAATGGCAGGAGAATCAACCGCGGTCACCCGGAGAATTGGCGCGTCTAGATGATCGAAGGCTTTTTCTTGTATGATCGACGCAATCTGGGCGCTGACTCCACAAAAAGGTTTATTTTCATCAATCAAAACCGCCCGGTTGGTTTTCCTTACGCTTTCGAGAATTGTTTCTTCGTCGAGCGGACGGATGGAGCGTAGATCCACAACTTCGGCGTCGATATTGTGTTCTGCCTCAAGAATTTCGGCCGCTTTGAGGGCAGTGATCACGGCACGGCCATGAGCGATGAGGCTAATATCGCTTCCGGACCGCTTCACGTCGGCCACGCCGAGCGGAATGGTGTATTCTTCTTCGGGCACTTCCCAGGTCTCGCCATAGAGCAAAGTGTTTTCCATCACAAAGACCGGGTCGTTATCGCGAATGGCAGTTTTCATGAGGCCCTTGGCGTCGTAAGCGGTGGCTGGAACAACCACTTTGATGCCCGGTTGATTGGCCAACATATTTTCTGGAGTGTGCGAATGGGTCGCTCCCACGTTGGTGCCGCCGTTGGCTGGGCCACGAATAACGAGTGGCACATTAATAAGACCCCCGGACATGTAACGCACGCAGCCGGCGTTGTTGACGATTTGGTCGTAAGCCACGTAAGCGAAGCTCCAGAACATAAGCTCCACAACCGGACGAAGACCCATCATGGAGGCACCCACGGCTAAGCCAATGAAACCGGCTTCGCTGATGGGGGCGTCGATAACTCGTTTGTCACCAAATTTGGCCCATAAGCCTTCGGTAACTTTGTAGGCTCCATTGTATTCGGCGACTTCTTCGCCCATTAAAAAAACGTTGGGATCTCGGATAATCTCTTCAGCGAATGCGTCGTTGAGAGCTTTGCGGTAGGTAATTGCTGGCATGTTAAAAAAAGAATCGAAAAAGAGCGAAGCTGAGCGAGGAAGCTCTTCTAAAAGGTTTCGTCCCGATTAAAGAAGTGGACCCCGGTTTTCCCCGCTTCGGTCTGATGGTCCACTTCGTAATAAACGTCCTCAAGCATGTCGCGCGGCTCAGGGTAAGGACTTTGCTCAGCGAATTTCACGGAATCATTGGCTTCTTGAGTGGCTGCCGCTTCGATTTCTCTCGCCTTTTCTTCCGTAATGACTCCCTCGCTGATCAGCTGTTTTTCCCAAAGCAAAACGGGGTCATGCTGCGTTTTGTAGCGATCAATTTCGTCTTCGCTACGATATTTTTTGTAGTTAGCATCGGCGACCGAGTGTCCCATGTAGCGGTAAGTTGAAACCTCAATAATGGCCGGCTTCGACTCCTCCCGGGCGCGCTCCATGAACTCATAAAACTTGGCTCGGAGTTCGTAAATATCCTCCCCGTTCACGGTGTCCCAGGCCATATTGTAGCCTTCCGCACGAGCGGCTAAGCACTCCTTAAAGGCCGAGGAGCGTTCCTGACTTGTCCCCATGGAGTATTGGTTATTTTCAATTACGTATATGACCGGAATATCCCAGAGCGAAGCAAGGTTGAGCGACTCGTGGTAGACACCTTGGTTGACGGCTCCATCCCCGAGATAGCATAGGCAACAGCCTTTCAGCCCTTGGTATTTAAGGGCAAAAGCAATCCCTAACCCGAGCGGGGTCTGACCGGCCACAATACCGTGTCCGCCCCAGTAGTTGCGTTCGGGTGCGAAAAAATGCATGGATCCACCCTTACCTTTGGAACAGCCGGTCGCTTTACCAAACAACTCGGCCATACACTCATCCATGGTCATGCCCACGGCCAAAGCATGACCGTGATCACGGTAGGCGGTGATCACATGATCATTCTCGCCCATGAGCGAGAGCGGGGCCACAGCGACCGATTCTTGACCAATGTAAAGATGGAGAAACCCTCCCATCTTGCCGGCTTGATAATGTTTCAGAGAAATTTGTTCGAAACGCCGGATGCGCATCATTTTCCTGAGAAACTCAATTTTGTCCTCCTCACTCAGACTTTTGTTAATCTCGGCTTCGCTGTATTTAGTAGTTTCTTGATCAAGGACGGCCATAAGTTTGATTGAAAGAGGATTGGGTGGTCTTAGGATACGACGGATACAGGCTTGACGCGGCTGACCTTGTTGGCGTCGGCCATGGAAATTTCTATGGTTGGAACGGCAGCAATGCTCGAGGTTTCGGGACTGGCAGAGAGTGATAGGCGCATGGCAACCGCAAATAAGCCAGTAAACATCAAGTCTGCAAGCGCGGCGTTACGAAAGAATACCCAGGCGGCTGGAGTAAAACGAGGATCTCCAATGGTGATGGCCTGGAGCCATCCGAACAAATCCGCGGTGTAAGCGGGGGAAGCTGCCCAACTGGCCGTGTTGGTGACCAGATAAAAAAGCAAAGATCCGGCTAGGCTAGCGCCAATCCAGCGTGGCACGCTTGGTTGGCTGCAACCACTTTTCGAGCCGCGCAGTGCATAACCCACAGCACCGACAAGAAGAAGGCCCAAAGCCGTGACTGCCTGATACGAGCCGATCAAAGGACGTTCAGCAAGATGGTTGATGACAATGTCCGAAGCCCACAGGGCGCTGACGGGAATCAAAAGAGCCATCCAAAGAGGATATCGCCAGAGCGCAAGGCACAATGCCGCCGCAGCAAAGGGCATAAAGTTTAGTAGCAACGAGTTATCGCTGGCAAGAAATCCCGCCACCAAAACCCGGTAGGCTGCCAAAAGGAGAATAAAAGCTAAAGGAACAATCCAACGCATGGGGCACAGTCTTTCTTATTTCTTGGTATGAATCAACTGGAATGATCAAAACATCGCGGCCCTCACCGCCCCAAGAAAAATGGGCGCTTCCCATTTCTAAAGGAATTTCGTCGTTGCAAAAGAGCCCGACCCGGTGTTGTTCATCATTCATGATCCCCCCCGACCCAACGTCATCCTCTGGGAATTTTCCTACCCCAGATCGTTATAAAAAACACTGGCGAGCCAATCTGACTCTGGTCGGAATTCTTTTGCTAATTTGGTTCGTGATCGCCTTTTTGTTGAGCTTTGTTTTTGCTGATGCTTTGAACGAGTGGTCGTTGGGAGGATTCCCATTGGGCTTCTGGATCGCTCAACAGGGCAGCATTCTTTCTTTCGTGCTGATCATCTTTGTTTACGCATTGGTCGCCCAGATGCTGGATCGTCGATACGGAATTCGCGAGTCTTAAGTTTTAGCCATTTGCTGCCATGGACATCCAAGGTTGGACCTTTCTTTTTGTGTTCATTTCGTTCGGCATATATGTGCTGATCGCAATTTTATCCCAAGCCAAAAGCACCGCCGGGTTTTATGTGGCCGGCCAGGGCGTCCCCGCAATCTGCAATGGCATGGCCACCGCCGCAGACTGGATGAGTGCGGCGTCCTTTATTTCCATGGCCGGAATGATTTCGTTCCTGGGCTATAACGGGTCTATTTATTTGGTAGGCTGGACGGGCGGATATGTGCTGCTGGCGCTTTTGCTGGCTCCTTACTTAAGAAAGTTCGGCAAATACACGGTGCCGGATTTTGTGGGCGATCGATACTACAGCAACACCGCCCGGATCGTGGCCATTGTGTGTGCAGTGTTTGTCTCGCTGACCTATGTGGCCGGGCAAATGCGAGGCGTAGGCCTTGTATTCTCCCGATTTTTGAATCTGCCAATTGAGCAGGGCGTTATTGCCGGGATGGTGCTGGTTTTTCTTTATGCAACCCTCGGCGGGATGAAAGGCGTCACCTGGACTCAGGTGGCGCAATATTGTGTGTTGATCGTTGCTTACATCATCCCTGCCGTGGCGATCTCGGCGACCATGACCGGACATTGGCTTCCGCAAGCCGGTTTTGGAGCCCCTCTTCAAGAAGGTGAGCGAGCCGGCATGGCGCTCCTTCAAGCCTTGGATGAGATCCTACGCGAGCTTGGTTTTCGTGAATATACCGCAGTGCCAAGCGGATTAGAGATGATCAACCTTATTGCTATCACTCTCGCCCTGATGGCCGGAACGGCCGGGTTACCGCATGTGATCGTGCGGTTTTACACGGTGCGCACCGTCAACGCAGCGCGTTGGAGTGGTTTTTATGCTATTGCCTTCATCGCCTTGCTTTACACCACCGCACCCGCCATCGCCGCTTTTGTGCGGGTGAATCTGATTGAAACCTTGCATAACCAACCCTACGACGATCGTCCGGAGTGGTTTCAAACCTGGGAAGCAAGTCGGCTAATCACCTTTGAAGACAAAAATGCCGACGGCCTGATGACCATTAGCGCTGATCCCGAAACCAACGAAATAACATTGGATCGGGACATCATGGTCTTGGCCAACCCAGAGATCGCGAACTTGCCCCCATGGGTGGTCGGCTTGGTGGCGGCAGGCGCTCTCGCAGCGGCCTTGTCAACAGCGGCCGGCCTCCTGGTAGTGATCTCTTCAGCAATTTCGCATGATCTTATCAAGACAACACTCTACCCCAAGATGTCGGATAAGGAGGAACTGGCTTGGGCAAGAGTTGCGGCCGGAGGTGCAGTGCTTGTCGCAGGTATTTTTGGGATTTATCCGCCTGGCTTTGTGGCGCAAGTGGTGGCCTTCGCCTTTGGCCTGGCCGCCAGCAGCTTTTTCCCGGTCATTGTTTTAGGAATTTTCAGCACACGCATCAATCGCGAAGGAGCCATCGCTGGAATGGTGGTCGGCATTCTGTTTACCGCAAGCTACATCTGGTGGTTTGTGGCGGGCCCAGGAACCCCAGAAAATTATTGGTGGGGAATTAGCCCAGAAGGCATCGGAAGCGTTGGCATGTTGCTCAACTTCGCCGTGACCATCGGAGTGAGCGCGATAACTCCTGCTCCGCCCAAGGAAGTACGACAGGCAGTGGAAGAACTTCGGCATGCCGGCCCGCGCACGCCCGAGTCTCTAGATATTTAGGCCAGGCCGGCTTGCGCCACAAGTTCAGGATGCGTTTTTGCGCTCGGATAGGACGACTGGGTCCCATGGGAAAGCACGCTCACTGCCGCCACCCGGTTGGCCAAATCAATGGCCTGGAGCAGTTCTTCTCCCCGCCACAAAAAGTATCCGAGTGCCCCCACAAAACAATCTCCAGCGCCGGTGGTGTCGACAGCTTGAACAGGGTGTCCTGGGATCTCGACCGGACTGCGATCTTTTCCTACCAACAACGCCCCCGCGTCGCCTAAGGTGATGATCACGGTGGGGAAGCCATAGTTTACCAGGGCCTCGGCGCATGCCCTCTGGTCTTCCGATGTTTTGGTCGGCATCCCTGTCAGTGAGGCTGCTTCATGCTCGTTCGGAATGATGATATCCGCCACGTCTTTCATTTGGTGCAGGTCCGAACTTGGAGGAGCTGGAGCGGGATTCCAAATGGTGGGAACGTTTTTTGCCTTGGCTAACTCCAAGGCACGTCGATTGGCGGCGATGGGTGTTTCGGACTGAGTTATAACCACGCGGCTCCCCTCCAAAACCTCTCGGGCCTGCTCCACATCACTGGGTCCCAGTGCGGCGTTGGCCCCCATCACGCATAAAATCGCATTCTGACCGGTTTCTTCATCTACCCAAATCGGTGCCACCCCGGACGGTAAATAAGGATCTTCAAACAAAAACCGCACGTCAACACCCTCTTCAACCATATGCAGGCGGGTGGAGTGACCAATGTCATCGGCTCCAATCTTGCCCACGAACGCGGTCGGAGCGCCCAGTCTCTGAGCAATGACAGCTTGGTTGGCCCCTTTCCCTCCAAAACCTGTTTTGTAGCTGGACCCGACCAAAGTCTGACCCAAATGTGGTAAAACGGGAGCCCTCGTGATTTGATCCATCATCGAACTACCCACCACACAGATTCCAGGCGAAGAAATACTCATAAAACCTTGAACTTGAGCAAAACTGCACTTCTGCCAAGCCATTTCTCGAGAGGCAACGACGTCATCAAAACCCAGCGGCTAGGCGACCAAGCCTTCTGCATCAGTTTTGCATGGACAACTGCCTAGCTTCCTGCATATTTTAAGCCGTTATGGAAACAGGATTTTTTGGCAAAGTCATTATCTCGATTGTGGCAGGATTCGGCCTGGCCTGCATCGTGCAAGTGGTCAAGTTCGTGAACAGCGCGGATGATGCACTCAACGACCCTTACCGTCGGGGCAACACCATCGAAACACAAACTCGCTAAGGCTTTTCTAGGCACTCAGCTTTGGGGTCCGTGGACCTTGGACTGAACGCGCAAGCGCAAGCCTTGCAGTCGAATAAAGCCCGTAGCGTCGGACTGATCGTAGGCATTAGTAGGATCAGCCTCCATGGTGGCAATCTCGGGGTTGTAGAGACTCAGGGGACTGCGACGTCCGGCGGTGATCACATTCCCTTTGTATAGCCGCAAACGCACCTCTCCGGTCACATTCTTTTGGGACTCTGTGACCAAGGCTTGCAGGGCTAGACGCTCCGGCGCAAACCAAAAGCCATTGTATACCAAGGTGCTATAGCGAGGAATCAGGCTATCCCGTAGATGCTGCACTTCCCGATCCATACTGATGGATTCGATCTGCCTGTGGCCCGCCATCAAAATTGCTCCGCCGGGCGTTTCATAGACTCCGCGGCTTTTCATTCCCACAAAGCGGTTCTCCACCAAATCGACGCGTCCAATTCCATGCTCGCCCCCGAGCATATTGAGAACCCGCATCACCCAAAGTGGTGAAAGCAAAACGTTGTCCGCCGCGGTTTTTTGCAGCTGCCCGGAAAAATCCAGAGCCTGCAAACTGCGCTCGACCGCTTCCCCGCCCAAGGCGCAGCAGCGGCCTTCCACAAATTCGAGGTGGATCATTTCTGACTTATCAGGGGCCTCCTCTGGAGAACGACTGAGCACATACATCCCGGCATGCTCAGGTGCTGAAGCGTCTAGCCATGGATCTTCCAACACCCCACTCTCAAAGCTGATGTGCAAAAGGTTCCGGTCAGTGGAGTAAGGCTTGGAGGAAGAGACCGCCAAAGGGATGCCTCGTGCTTCCGCAAAAGCGATCATTTCTTGCCGACCGGGAAATTTTTCTCGGAACTCACTCAAGCGCCACGGAGCGATCACTTCCATATCGGGAGCCAAGGCTGCCGCAGTGAGTTCGAAACGGATTTGGTCATTCCCTTTTCCGGTTGCTCCATGAGCGAGGGCATCCGCACCCTCTTGTTGTGCGATTTCGACCATCCTTTTCGCGATAAGTGGCCGGGCAATGCTGGTGCCCAGCAAATATTGATTTTCATACAGTGCGTTGGCTTGAAACATCGGAAAAATAAAATCCCGAGCAAATTCCTCCTGCAAATCATCCACAAAACATTTGCTGGCCCCGGTGGTCAGCGCTTTTTCCTCCAACCCATCAAGCTCGGATTCTTGGCCGACATCCGCACAAAAGGCGATGACCTCAGCATCATAGGTTTCCTTGAGCCAAGAAAGAATGACCGAAGTATCAAGACCACCAGAATAAGCGACAACAATTTTAGAAGGCATGAAAAGATGTAGGCCAAGACCTGATCCAGAGCAAAGAGGAAAAGCGGTTGCTGAAAACTTGATTGATTCATTCGGGAACTTTTTCAACAAGTGTAACCTTTTCCCCATAGGCGCGTCTAGCGTGTTGGAAGGGCATTCCGCTTTTCTTTTACACACCAAACTTATGAAAATCTTATTCTTGATTCCCATGTTCGTTGCCTTGGCAACAAACGCCACCGCGGCGGACAATCGCTTAGCAGAACATCGTCAGCTTATTGCCGAGCGGCTGCAACTCAGTCCCGAGCAACAAACAGCCATCGAAACAAAAGTCGCCGATCTTCGTGGGGAGTTGCGAGCTCTCGCTGAGGACCGGAGTCCCGGAAACCTTCGCAAAGCCATGTCGAAAATCCGAACGTTCCGCTACGAAGTCGAAAGCCTGCTCGGACCGGCACAGCTCGAAGCCGTGCAACAGCTGGTTGCGGAGGTGCGTCAAAAAGTCGAGGATTGGTTTGCGGAGAAACTCGAGTTAACCACCGAACAGAGGTCGAGCTTAAAAGCCTGGGTCGAAACCAACCGGCCACGTTTGCTAAGTCTACGCGACGAATTCCTCGCAGCAGAGCGCCCTAGACAACGTCTGGCAGTCATGAGAAAAGCGACCAGCCTACAAAGTGAAGCCCTCGCCATGCTCGACACGACGCTTACCGATCCGCAACTGGAAAAATTGAGCGTATTGCGATCAGAGTTTCGAAATCGCTTGAAAGCTCTGGCCGAATAAACATCCTAGTACTTACCAAGTGCCATCGGTAAGAATGTGGATCAGTATTCTACACAAGACGACTCCTCACTGGCGGCTCGCGCTCAGCAGGGCGACCTAGCCGCCTTTGAGGAACTCGTCGTGCGATACAAGGAAAAGGTTCTTAAGATGGCTTTTCGTTTTACCCGGAGTGAATCGGATATGGAAGACGTCGCGCAAGACATTTTTTTGCAGGCTTGGAAAAAGCTGTCGCAGTTTCGGGCTAAGGCGCCTTTCGAACATTGGCTCATGCGCTTGAGCGCGAACCAATGCCGATCCCATTATCGAAAAATGAGACGCCAATTGCCAACCATTCCACTCGAACACGAGGTGGTAGCGGCCCCGCCCGATGAAGAAAAATCCTTTCGCCTTCACGAATTTCAGCGAGCCCTGGCGCATTTAAATGACAAGGAGCGCTTAGTAATTACACTTTTTGAATTGGACGGACTCAGTGCCAAGGAAGTCGCTGAGGCCCTTGGGTGGTCCGTCGGCAACGTGAAGGTTCGAGCACACCGGGCACGAAAAAAACTATCCGCTTACTTAACAAACGACTCCCAATGAAAACCGACCCGTCCGATCCCTGGAAAGCTTACCGAGACCAAGAAGAGCGTTTGGTCAGCCGCCGCTCACTAGGTTTTGAAACGCGGATTTTGTCCCGGTTGCAAGCCCGGCCAGCACCTTTTTTTCAACTGACAGCTAAGCTTGCTCTTCCTACCCTGGCCCTTTCCGTTTTCATCGGAGGACTCAGCCTTCAGGCATGGCAAACGTTCGCCATGCAAGGTTGGTTTGCTGAGCTGGAACTTTTATTTTTTCTATGATCACCTTGTTTCGACGCCTTCTCCCCTTCCTAGGGATGCTAGGCTTAGTCTTTCTCGGCTTCGTGCTAGGCGTCTTGGTCACGCTAGGGCTCGTGCGACACACAGTCGAACGCATCCAAACCACCCCAACCGCCGAGCTCGCGCAGCAGCTTACCGACCGGGTGCTCGCGGGAGAGAAACTCTCGGACGAGCAAACAACCGCTGCACAAACTATTGTTCAAAAAGGCCTCGACGATTTTCGGGCATTGCGATCGCAGTTTTACAAAGAGACCAGGCAACTCATTTTGGAAAGGCAGGAAGCCCTTTTCGAAGTATTACCCCCGGAGGTGCACCCCTGCGTCCAGGAGCGACTAGAAAAACTACGCAACAGACTGCCGCAAATTCACGCTGATGTAGATGCTTTTTCCGATAAGCCAACCAATATGCAGTGAACAATGCGCCAAAAACACACACTAATGTGTGTGCTTTACTCCGACTCGTTCACCACCCTCCAGAGCACCGTCTTGCCTGGCTGACGACGCTGCGCTCACTGTTCCAAGATCTCCTCTGTTAAAAACTAGCTTGGTCCTGCGCAGTGCTTCGGCCTTGGATAATCCTTGCTTATAGCGGAATCGGTAAAAACAACATCCCACAGACGCTGGCGTCGACGCATCAATCACCGGCCAAAGGCTCGCCGTGACCCCCTCCGCTTCATTCTTATTCCAGATGTCACTGAGGCAACGCAGCCTCACGCATTTCCAGAGCCCGCCGATAGAGCAGCTCCGCATCCTCGTAGCGTTCAGTCGCGTCAAGCACCACCGCGAGATTGTTGAGGCTCGAAGCAATGTCCAGGTGGCCCGCA
>DAIRSW010000089.1:0-12058 GCA_036804205.1 Verrucomicrobiia bacterium
TTCGAGTGGCAACAGGTGTTGAAGCACCAAAACGATCCGGCCTGGAACAAGTGGGTAGTCAGCAAGCAAGCGCCGGACGGGGATCAACTTGGAAGTCTGACCATGCGTGGGGGAGGATGGATCGATTTTCCTGCTATTTTGAGCATGCCAAAGAAACTCGGTTGGCCCCAAAGAACTGCCACCTTTCGCTTAAGCGATTGGGATGCCCAAACGTGCTGTTGGAAAGCAGAGCCATTCGAGGCTCTAATATTAGCTCAGGGCTATGATCCCTTGCTCGACTGGCCGTGGAACCCGGCTGCCGGTGATGCCTTAAGGGTTCGGATGGTCGGATGGTCGGATGATATGATTTGTTCGAGAGGCATCTTCACTGTGCCCATTGCGCAGGACCAATACCGCGTAGGATCAACCTATGTCTGGGACGACCTATCCGCACAGCCACAAGCAGAACGAGCCAAAAAGCTACTGGCGCAGTTGCAGTCCTGGACCAAGCAACCGGCCGAGCTGCTTGAGCATCGAGTTGGAGTGCGCCCGATTATGAAGAGTAAACGACCCATGGCGGGACCACTCCAAGGACTGCAACATGTCTATGCGCTGAATGGCTTGGGATCGAAAGGTGGGCTTTGGGCTCCACATCTAGCTAAGCTCCTAACCTCGGTGATTCTTGCCAAAAATCCCGAGGACGCCCTCCACCCCTTTGCGGATCCGATGCCATGCGCTTGACGCAACAAGCCCACGAAGCGGTCAAAAAGTTTTTGAAACCGGGAGACTTTGCCATCGACGCAACCGCTGGCAACGGACACGACACTCTTTTTCTGGCTCAACAGGTCGGGGAAGAAGGCCGGGTCGCCGCATTCGACATACAGCTCGAAGCGCTCGAAGCCTCCGCGCGACTTCTTGCTTCCCATGCCTTGCAAGGCCGGGTCGGCTTGTTTCATGCTTCGCATCACGAGCTTGCAAGTCATCTTCCTCAAGCATGGAAAAATCGTGTGCGGGTAGTTATGATGAATCTCGGTTATCTCCCTGGCGGGGACCACACCAAGGTCACCACGACCCGCACCACGATGAGTTTTCTGGGCGAGATTCACGCTTGGCTTGCCGCCCGGTCGCTCATTTCGATCCTAGCTTACCGCGGGCATGAAGGGGGTAAAGAAGAACACGCCAGCGTTCTCGCTTGGGCTGAGCAAAGCCCTTTTAAACTCCAGCGCCAGGTTGGTCCCCACCCGGAAAGCCCGGAACTATTTTTGCTCTCTAGGACCGGTGGGATTTAGGTTGCTGGCGAAAAAGGTGCTCGAACACGTTTCTCGCTGGCATTTTACCGTTTTTGTTGCAGGAATTAGGATATGCCAGCGGAACTCATCCACTTTGAAGGTCATGTGCAGGGGGTTGGTTTTCGGTTTTCCACGAAAGAAATCGCCATGGGCTACGAGGTTACCGGCTCAGTAAAAAACCTTCCGGATGGTCGGGTGGAGCTTTTTGTTCAGGCCGAGACTCAGCAGGAGATTGATGGCTTTCTGGAAGCAATCCAAGACAGCTCGCTCCGGGGGCACATAAAACGGTTCACACGCCTACCACAACCCGAACAGGCTGAGTTGGTTGGATTTTCCATCGCCCATTAGGTGCAGGCGCACCCCCGGCCATTAGCCTACGAAGTGAGTTGGTCGAGAATGCGATTTAGCGTCGCACTGGGGCGCATGGCCTGGGAGGCGAGTTGGTCTTGCGGGCGGTAGTAGCCTCCCACGTCGACCGGTTGGCCTTGCACTTGAATGAGCTCCTCGCTGATAGTTGGTTCATTCTCCCGCAGCTGGTTGGCGATCTTCGTGAACTGGCTTTGTAGAGTCGGCTCCTCGGTCTGGCGGGCTAGTTCTTCGGCCCAATAGAGTGCCAAGTAAAAATGGGAGCCTCGGTTATCGATCTGCCCAACCCGGCGGGCTGGGGATTTGTTGTTTTCCAGGAATAGTCCGGTCGCGGTATCGAGAGTTTGTGCGAGAACCTTGGCTTGGAGGTGGTTGAACACGTCGCTCAAATGTTCGAAGGACGCGGCTAAAGCAAAAAATTCTCCCAGCGAATCCCAGCGCAGATAGTTTTCTGTCAGGAACTGCTGCACATGCTTGGGGGCAGAGCCACCGGCACCGGTTTCAAAAAGCCCACCGCCGTTCATCAGCGGCACGATCGACAACATCTTTGCACTGGTGCCGACTTCCAGGATTGGGAACAGATCCGTTAAATAATCCCGCAGGACATTGCCGGTGACCGAGATGGTGTCTTCACCGCGCTTGAGTCGTTCGCAGGAGAAGCGAGTCGCGGCCGACGGCGGCAAGATGCGGATGTCAAGATCGGTGGTGTCGAGAGTGGGCAGTATGTGTTCTATCTTTTTAATCAGCTGTGCGTCGTGGGCCCGATCGGCGTTGAGCCAAAAAACCGCTGGGGTGCTACTGGTGCGAGCACGGTTGATGGCGAGTTTTACCCAATCCGTAATGGCGGCATCTTTGGTTTGGCAAGCGCGCCAGACATCCCCTTTTTGCACCGGATGCTCCATGAGCACCGTGTTTTGCGAATCAATCACCCGCACCACACCATCTTCAGGAATCTCAAAAGTTTTGTTGTGCGAGCCATACTCTTCGGCGGCTTGTGCCATGAGACCCACGTTGGGGACGCTGCCCATGGTGGTGGGATCAAATGCCCCGTGTTCTTTGCAAAAATCGATGACGGTTTGGTAAACTCCGGCATAGCTACTGTCCGGAATGACGGCGAGGGTGTCTTGGGTTTGACCTTCCGCATTCCACATTTTGCCGCCTTCCCGAATCATGGCTGGCATGGAGGCGTCCACGATCACATCGCTAGGCACGTGGAGGTTAGTGATTCCTTTGTCGGAATTGACCATGGCCAGCGCTGGGCCGGATGCATAGGCATCGTAGATGTCGGCTTCAATTTCGGCTCGTTGTTCTAATGGCAACCCGGCTATTTTTTCCAGAAGATCGCCAAGTCCGTTGTTTAAGTCGACCTCGAGTTGGTCAAGTGTGGCTTGGTGTTTTTCGAGCACTTTCGAAAAGAAAACCGCGACAGCGTGCCCAAAAAGGATTGGGTCGGAGACCTTCATCATCGTGGCCTTCAAATGCACGGAGAGTAAAAGGCCTTCTTTTTTGGCGAGGAACTTTTGTTCTTCCAGAAACGAGAGCAAAGCTTGTCGACTCATGAAAGTCCCGTCGAAGACTTCGCCTGCTTGGAGGGCAATGCCTTGTTTTAGCACCTGAGCTTGGCCGGATGTGGTGACAAGTTCAATACGCACCTCAGTGGCTTCGGGCACGGTGACGGACTTTTCATTCGAGAAAAAATCGTTTGCTCCCATGGTGGCTACTCGAGTCTTGGAGCTTGAGTCCCAAGCACCCATACTATGAGGATGTTTGCGTGCGTAGTCTTTGACCGCTTTCGGTGCCCGCCGGTCCGAGTTGCCTTCTCGTAAGACCGGGTTGACGGCGCTTCCTTTGACTTTGTCGTATCGCAACTGAGCTTCCTCCTCCTCGGCAGTCTGAGGATTGTCCGGATACTCCGGAAGGGAGAAACCTTGAGACTGTAGCTCAGCGATGGCTGCCTTCAGCTGAGGAATTGAAGCACTGACGTTGGGCAGCTTAATAATATTGGCTTCCCGTGTCTTGGCGAGTTGCCCTAGCTCGGCCAAGTGATCTGCGGTTTTTTGTCCTTCTGGCAAGCGATCGGAAAAAGCGGACAAAATTCGTCCGGCTAAAGAAATATCACGGGTTTCGACCTGGATCCCGGCAGTATGGGCAAAGCTTTGAACGATGGGCAGCAGCGAATATGTCGCCAAAGCCGGAGCTTCGTCGGTGATGGTATAAATGATGGTGGGTGAGGTTGACATAATGAGGCGACGAATAAGTCCGAGTCTCCTTGCGGAACAGTTATTCTGAGGGAAAGACTTCGCTGAATAAGCGTCGCATTTCGGCAAAGGCACGTTCAGCAACCACTTCGTTATACTCAGCGACTCCGGTCATATCGGCGAAAGGATCCGTAAAGGAATGCACCGCCCCGCCGTAACTATTGATTTGCCAATCCACACCGGCTTCGCGGACGGCTGAGGCGAAGGCCAAAACATCTTCGACGGGCACCAGCGGATCATCGGCACCGTGAAGAACCAAAACTTTGCCGGTGATGTTTTTGCTGTCGCTCTCCAGAGTGGGGGAGGCGAGATCGCCATGGAACGAGACAAAGGCTTGAAGAGGTGCGCCGGTGCGTGCCAACTCTAGAATGGCGCCGCCGCCAAAGCAGAAGCCGATGGCACCATATTGGCCGGATTGCACGGGCAGCGATTCTTCGAGAGATTGAAAGTGGGTGAAAGCAGCCTGAAGTCTTTGCCGCATGAGTTCGCGGTCAGCCCGCAGAGCGCTAGCGACTTCACCCGCTTCATCAGGACCCTCGGGACGCACTTCGGCCGTGTAAACATCGGCCACATAAACCACAAAACCCATCTCGGCGATGCGCCCGGCCTTCGCCTGAGCCGCTTCAGTGTTGCCCAACCAGTTCGGCACCATGAATATCCCTGGGAGGTCCTTCTCGGTGGGAGGAATCACCACGCTAGATTCAAAAGTGAGCTCGTCTACTTGGAAACCTACAGTGCGGATTTCGTTTTCCGCGATGAGTTGTTGGTTGAAAATGAAGCTGGTAGCCAGCAGAACTAGAATCAGGGAAAGGGCTTTCATGACCCCAAGAGTGCAGCCAGACAGGCCATGCGTCAATTAACGAATCGGATTACTCTCGGCGGGGGCAGCCTCCTTAGCTTAAGATTTTCGGGAGCAACTGTTGGAGAGAGTCGATCAAAACAACCGCCGAGTCCTGGACGCTAGGAACTGGAATGGCTCCTTCTTTTTCAAGGGATGTCATCTGCACCCCCACCAAACCACAAGGGATAATGCCGTCGAAGGGGCTTAGGTCGCCCTGCACATTCATGGCCAAGCCGTGCATCGAGATCCATCGCCGGACGCCGACCCCGATGGAAGCCAATTTTTTGTCGCCAACCCACACGCCGGTGAAGCCTTCTTTGGTAATCGCCTCCACCCCGTAGTGGCGGGAGGTTTCAACGATGGCTTGCTCAAGGCAACGAAGATATTTGTGCAGGTCTTGTCCTCGCCGTCGCAAATTAAGAATGGGGTAAACCACTAGCTGACCTGGGCCATGGTAGGTGGCCTGCCCTCCACGGTTGGTTTGGAAGTGCGGGAGGGCGAAGCTGCTCTGGCCGGGTGGCAGGACCTCTTTACTCGAACGCCCCAAAGTGATGACCGGGTCGTGCTCCAAAGCCATAATCACATCTTCTTGGCCATCGGTCGCAGCATCGAAGTGCCGTTGTATTAGACGCTCCTGTTCTTTGAGCCCTGCCTCATAACTCACCCTTCCGAGCCAACGCCATGGAATGTCTGGGGTCTGTGGGACGGCAGGCTTCATGCAGGTTCTCTTAGGCGTGTGGCCACGGTCAGGCCCACAGCAAGGGCGTCGGCCGCATCCGAGGCTGGTGTTTCGGAGAGACCAAGGAGCGCGCGAACCATAAAAGCCACCTGCTCCTTGCCGGCTCCCCCCCGACCGACCACGGACTGCTTAACGAGGCGCGGCTCCACTTCTGTCATTTGCATGTGATGTTGCGCTGCGAAAAGGAGGACCACGCCGCGCGCTCCTCCCATGGTGATGGCGGTCTTGATGCTTTGCACATAAATGATGCTTTCCATGGCCAAAATCTCTGGCTGAAATGTTTGATGGAGTTCTTCGAGCTTGTCCCAGATACGGGAAAAACACTCTGCCTGAGAATATGTTTGCGGGCTCATGACCACGGAATAATCTAAAGCCCGCACTTTTTGGCCGTGGCTTTCGATAACCGCAAATCCCGGTGAGCGCAGACTGGGATCAACAGCTAAGATCCGTTGCGGCGTTGAGGGCCGGAGATAAGGTTGCCCCATGAGAGGTGACGAAAGGAGGTCAAGCCGGGGAGATTCACCAAGGCCGGTTGGCCGAAGCAAGATCAAGCCACGCAATGTGTTCGGGTGCCAGCTCCAAGGCACTAGCCTTTGCCAAACCCGCCAATTCCTGGTGGGTATGTGGGCCGACCAGTGCAAACAGTGGAAACGCCTGATGCAAGGCAAATGCCAAAGCGATCTCGGTGGCGTTGACTCCTAAGCGATCAGCAAGTTGCCGAGCCCTGGAGAGGCGCTCTACGTTGTCGGTTGAAAACCATGACTCGTCTTGTTTTTCCTGAGCTTGGTCCTCGGTTTGAACAAAAAAGCCGCGCGCCAGACTAGACCATGCAAAGAGCGGAAACTGTTGCTCGATGAGCCAGGCTTTCGACTCAGGATCGGAAGCTGCCACGCAACCTTCCCAGACCGGATGAACCATTTGAGCTAGGCTGAAGTTATTGCTCAAAAGGCTGAAACCTTGCAGACCTTTTGCTTGGGCGTAAGCGTTGGCCTCCTGAATGCGCCGGATGGTCCAGTTGGATCCTCCGAAAACTCCAATTCTTCCGGCTTGCACGTGCTCGTTAAGCACCTCAACAAATTCTCCGACCGGTACATCCAAGTTGTCGCGGTGCATCACATAAATTTCCGCATGATCCACGCCGATCCGATCCAGAGAGATGAGAAGTTGCTTGGTTAATCCCTCGGGATCGCAGTTTGGGGTCGCTGCCCCTTTAGCAAGAATCACCACATCATCCCGCACTTGCCGGGATTTCAGCCATTGACCCAAGATTTTTTCGCATTGACCGCTTCGGTATATATACGCCAAATCAAAGGTGTTCCCACCGAGATCCATAAAGCCATCGAATAAGGCAACTGCTTGCGGTTTAAGTATGATGGAGTGGTCAAAAACCGAGCCCATGACTAAAGTACTTACCTTTTTGTCTAGGCCCGGAAAAGCTTTGCGAGGAATTTGAGGCACACCGTCCCAGGGAACAGGAAGCTTGGCGGGCACAAGGTCTTTGGAGACAACTTCGCCTGGGTAAGCCAGCTTGATTTCGCGACGCCACCGATCCAGGGCTAGCATATTGCCAAGGGTATCGTCCGGGCTCATGGCTGCAACCTCCGATTTTCCGGCAAAGACAGCCTCGGCGAATTGATCAGCCTCAATGGCATACACATTTTCTAAGGTCTCCACAGTGATAAACTCAGGCTGCGGATCTTCGTAGCGTCGAAGAATCATTTGGGTGGGGCCACCATCGCGAGACGGGATCCAGGGCTGCGGCACGTGCAATGAGCCTTTGGTGCCCAGGACCGTAAGGTGCGAGGGGGCGCGGCAACCGACTCCACAGGTTAAGTTGGCCAGAATATCACCGGGAAATTTCGCGCAAGCCGTAGAATATAAATCGACCCCGGTCTCGTCAGACATCACACTCACTGCCTTCAATTCCAACGGTTCTTCGAACGGCTTGCCTAATGCAGCTCCGGCTAACAGGCGAGATATGGACATTGGATAACACCCCACATCCAAAATGCCGCCCCCGCCTAGCTCACGAGAAAACAAACGGCTTTCCGGCGAAAAATGAGCCGCGAACGAGAATGTGGCATCGATCATTTGTACCATCCCAATTGCACCGGTGCGAATCAGATCCACGATCTTTTGAGTTTGGGGATGGCAACGATACATGAAGGCCTCCATCAAAACGAGCTTTTGATGCTGGGCCGCGTGCACCATGGCGGTGGCTTCGCTATAATTCATGGTGAGCGGTTTCTCGCACAGCAAATGTTTGCCCGCGTTCAGGGTCTTGATTCCCCACTCAGCGTGCAGAGGGTGAGGGGTGCTTACGTAAACGGCCTGCACCTCAGGGTCTTCGAGAAGCGCTTCGTAACTGGCATGTGGGGTCACCGAGCCGAACGCGCTGGCGAACTTTTGAGCGCTCTCCAGGCCGCGACTACCAACGGCTACTAGGCGACATTGATGACTTGATTGAAGGGCTATAGCAAATTTGTGGGCGATATTTCCGGTTCCTAAAATACCCCACCGCAAGGGAGATGATGACATAACAAAATTGTTAACGCAGCTTGGCGTTGTTGGCTAGAGCAACTGCGTTATTCTTCTCCTTTTTTACTCTACGAACCCTTGCGCAATGGGGATTCGCCGTCCAAAACCGAAGGCTTTGGACGTGACTCGAATGCCCGGCGCGGCTTGTTGTCGCTTGTATTCGTTCAGATCCACTTTGCGTATCACCCAGCGAACAATCTCTTCCTGGTAACCCGAGCCACAGATTTCGCTCAAGCTTTTTCCGTGCTCCACGTAGGCCTCTAAAATCGCATCCAACACGTCATAAGGCGGAAGCGAGTCTTCGTCTTTCTGGTCAGGTCGCAACTCGGCGCTGGGTTGTTTTTCAATGGTGGCATGGGGTATGATCTCCTTCTGACGATTGATCCAGCGCGACACACTGTAGACACGAGTTTTTGGCAGATCAGATATGACGGCTAAGCCCCCGCACATATCGCCATACAAAGTGCAATATCCCACCGCGAGTTCGCTTTTGTTGCCGGTCGTAAGAAGCAGAGTGCCAAACTTGTTGGAGAGAGCCATGAGCGTGAGGCCTCGCAAACGGCTCTGCAAATTTTCTTCAGTGGCGTCGGCCGGTCGATCCCCAAAAAATGAGGACAACTCATGATACACAAGATTGTAAGTGTTCCGGATAGGAATCATCAAAAACCGAATGCCCAAATTTTTGCTTAAAAGCCGTGCATCATCGATGCTGCCCTTACTTGAGTAAGGACCTGGCATGGCCACTCCGGTCACATTTTCAGCGCCTAAAGCCGAGACGGCAACACAGGCGGTTAACGCCGAATCGATCCCACCACTTAAGCCCAGCACCGCTTGACGGAATCCGCACTTGGCCATGTAATCGCGCACGCCCAAAACAAGAGCTTCGTAAACCTCTTCGCATTCATCAAGCCAGGGGGTTATCCGACCTGTTTCATTGAGATCAATCACCGCCCGGTCGCTTTGAAAAGACTGAAGGCGCCCCAAGATTTCTCCGTCCGAATTCATCGCCGTGGAATTGCCATCGAACACCAATTGGTCATTCCCTCCGACCGCGTTACAATAAACAATGGGGACTCCGGCACGGCGAGCTTGAGTTTGCAGCATTGACTGGCGTAGGGAAGGTTTGCCGTAGTGATATGGCGAAGCGCTTAAATTCAGAATGCCTTCCACCCCGGCGGCGGCCAGAGCGGCCAACGGATCATTCTTGTAGCGATGTTGGTCCAAATAATCGTTCGCCCAGATATCCTCGCAAATGGTGATCCCCCAGCGGCGCCCGTTAATAGTGACCGGTTCCCAACAGTGTCCGGGTTCAAAGTAGCGGCTTTCATCAAACACATCGTAGGTTGGTAACCGGGTTTTATGCACGACCACCCGTTCCTGACCTTTTCTTAAAAGCGCAGCGGCATTATGAAATGGCGGTCCAAAGCCTGTGGTATTCCTGTCGATAAATCCGACCAAAAGAGGCACCTCGCCGAGCGCTTGTTCTAATTCGCTCAAGACCTCTAAGCCGGTTGGGACAAAACGGGATTTGAAAACTAGGTCCTGAGGCGGATACCCACTCAGCGCAAGTTCAGGAGTGATCACCAATTCGGCCCCTTCGCGGCAGAGCCGTTGATACTCGGAAAGAATGTAGTCTCGATTTCGGCGAAAGGCTCCGACGGTCGTATTTATTTGGGCCAAACCAACTCGCATGTAATTCTGCAATGTTGAAAGAGGACAGGCCCGGCGTCAAATAAAGAGATAAGTTATTAGCAGACATTTGGTGACCGATGTCTGCGGCCGTGCAAAGGTCTTAGCTTGAACTCTCCGGCGTCTTTTGTGCGGCTGCCTCGCTTGGCTTGTTGTTTTTGCTTGAGGCGGTCGAGTAGGATCCGAGATACTCAGGCAACTCCACCCCAGCGTTTTTGGCGACTTCATGTAGTGGTGGCACGGCCCCGACGAGACCGCGCAGAAACTTTGCAGTGCTTCCCCCGTTCTCACCGCCGCTGTCCCAAACGGTGACTTTGTCGATCTTCAGATTGGAAATGGCCTTGACTTGCTCCGCCACCAGAGCCGGCAGCTGCTCGGTCGCCATTAATAAGGCCGCAAGGTCAGCGCTATCACCGGCCGCTTTGACCATTTCTCGGAAACCCTCGGCTTTCTGAGTTAGAATCGCCCTTTGTCCTTCCGCCTCGGCTTGCAACATTGACAACACGCCATCGGCTTCCCCTTTTTTCTCGCGGCGCACCCGTTCGGCTTCGGCTTCAGCCATCGTTTCAATGCGGCGTTTTTCGATCTCAGCTGGGATGATCACGTTGGCCACTTGAGTAGCTTCCTCACGCTTGGCGCGTGCTTCCTCTGCGGTGCGTTCAGCCGCATAGGCTTCTTGCAAGGCCTGAGCGGATTTGACTTTTTCCGCAGCCGACGCGGAGCGCTCAGCCTCCGCCTCCGCAGAACGCCTGGAGGCGTTGGAGTTGGCGATTTCCACCGCCGCCAAGTTTTCTCCCTGAGTCGCTGAGGCGTTGGCCGTAGCAACCCGGATACGTTGGTCGCGGTGAGCTTCTGCGGCTCCCGCCGAGCCATCTCGATCTGCTTGCGCCACCTTAATCTTGGCATCGTTGATGGCCTTGGAAGCGGCTTCCTGGCCTAAGGCGTCGATGTATCCTGAGGCGTCGGTGATGTCTTGCACATTGACATTAATCAAGCGCAAGCCGACTTTTTTGAGCTCCACTTCCACCCCTACGGAGATGTTGTGGATCAACTTATCCCGGTCGGCATTGATCTCTTCAATGTCCATCGTTGCAATGACCACGCGCATTTGACCGAAAATAATGTCACGAGCCAATTCTTTGATCTCGTTCATATTGAGCCCGAGCATACGCTCCGCCGCGTTTTCCATGATCCCGGGCTCAGTGGAAATACCCACAGTAAACGTGGAAGGCGTGTTGACCCGGATGTTTTGCTTGGACAACGCTCCTTGCAGATTGATTTCAATCGGCATGGGAGTCAGATCCAGATACTGGAAGTCTTGCAAGATAGGCCACACCATCGCCGCTCCGCCGTGATGACATATTGCGCTGCGCCCGCCGCCTACCTTTCCATAGACCACCAAAATTTTATCGGATGGGCACCGCCGGTATCGGGACAGGGCAAAACCGACAAAACCGAAAAACAAAAACAGGAAGAAGCTTCCCAGTAGAATGTACAGAAGTGGAATGCCGGTGTCGGCGAGGGGCAGGGATATCATGGGCTGTTTGAGGTGGGAGAGGTTAAAAGTGTAGTGGGCTTAGGAAAGCGGTTCCACAACGAGGGTGTTGCTTCCGAGAACTTCGATCACCCGGACTTTTTGTCCGGGGGCAAGCTTGGTGTCTCCTCGGGTTATCGCTTCGAGAGTGCTCAAGCGATTTTGGAACATGACTTCGATTTGACCAGAGCCTTCATTGCTGGGAGGAATGGAGACGTAGACGGTGCCAGTTTGTCCCACCGCGTTTTGGTAGTTAAGATTTCCCTGGTCTTGCAGGCGCAAGGCGAACGCCAGCAAGAAATACACCGTCATCATAAAAACTGTCCCGACGAGAAACCCAATCGGGAAGGCCACCAATAGGTTATTGATTTGCAGGTCGACGATGAGAGTGCCCCAACCGAATCCTCCAAGAAAAGCGCAAATAGAGCGGACCGAAAGAAACCAAAGGCCAGTATCATGTCCGCCAAGATCGACATTGGCGTGATCAAGACCAAAAAACGACAACAGCGTTTGCAAGGCAACAATGACAAAGCCCACCGCGCCCATACCGAAAAGCACCTGGTGCAGCAAAGAAAGCTCCGATAACCATTCCCACATAAATAACAACTTACTACGATGGATTCTCCATAGTTGCCCTACGGCATGGCAAGCAAAAAGTGCGCTTTGATAAAAAAGAATGGAAGCGACGTCCTTGGTTGGACTTCGCGAGAGCTTCCCAGTGCGTTTGGAATGTTTGGTAACCGGCCTCGCCTACCCCCTCTCGTAGGAGGTGTTTATTTTGGCGCCTCTCAATGAACTCTTGGTGCTTTAAGAAAACAAAAAAGC
>DAIRSW010000090.1:0-12038 GCA_036804205.1 Verrucomicrobiia bacterium
AGGCCCGTTCGGGGTGAGGCATCATGCCGAGCACATTGCGTTCGGAGTTGAGGATACCAGCGATGTTATCGACCGAGCCGTTGGGATTGCTCGAAGAGGTCTCGCCACGGTCGTAGCGGAATAGAATCCGGTTTTCTCGGCGCAATTGCGAGAGGGTGCTGGAGTCGGCTACATAACGGCCTTCGCCATGAGCAACCGGCAAACGCAAAACCCGGCCAGTATGCTGCTGAAAGGTGAAGGGACTATCGGTGGTCTCAATTCGCACCTGAGCAAAGCGGCATATGAACTTTTGAGATTCGTTCAAAGCGAGTGCCCCTGGGAGCAGACCCGCTTCGCAAAGAATTTGAAAACCATTGCAAATGCCCAGCACAAGCCCGCCAGCTTCCGCAAATTTTTTGAGCCCTTGAATAGCCGGGGAAATGCCAGCAATGGCCCCGGCACGCAAGTAGTCACCATAAGAAAAACCGCCGGGCAGTACGACCGCGTCGGCTTGGGAAAAATCGACGTCACGATGCCAAACCAGCTGGGGCTCAGCGCCATCAATGGCCTGCAGAGCATGCAAGCAGTCGTGATCACAATTAGAGCCCGGAAATTGAATGATGAGGAACTTCATCCGGTTTTAGGAAAGAATCTCGTAATCTTCAACCACCGGATTGGCAAGAAGCCGCTGGCACAACTCGTCAAGTTTGGCGGCGTCGAGGCCATCCGCACTGGTGATTTCAACCAAACGTCCTACTCGAACGTCTTTTATATCACTAGAGCCCAGCTCATGCAGGGCTTTTTTGACCGCTTGCCCTTGGGGATCGAGCAAGCCTTGTTTGGGCATAATCTTAACGCGAACAACAGACATGCCTAGACAGGAGATCATGATAACTCGTCTGACAAGGGGCGAGCTTGAGAAAAATGCTGGCCATTCAAACTTGCTTTGGGAAGGTTTTGGGATTGATCTCTTAGGCTACCGACTGCTGCTTTATGACAAGTCCCCTGCAAGATTTTTGGAAACGCCCTGAACTCACCGAATGGAACCGACTCCCAGCAAGGGCGACCTGTTATCATTTTCCGGATGCAGAAACAGCGCGTGCCGGTGATCGAGATTTGGCCTATTTTGGGTCGCTTAACGGCGCGTGGGATTTTCGCATGGTCGATCACCCCTCCAAAATTGATTGGTCACAGGACGCGGAGTGGAAGGAGCTTCCGGTGCCCTCAAATTGGACGCTGCATGGGTATAGCTTTCCGCACTATACCAATGTGCAGATGCCTTTTTCGCACGAGCCTCCGTTTACACCGGAGAACAATCCAACCGGACTATACCGGCGTCGCTTCAAGCTGCCCCATGGCTGGAAGGGGCGTCGTATTGTCCTCCACGTAGGCGGCGCCGAAAGCGTCCTGCTAGTGTGGCTCAATGGCGAGTTTGTGGGCTTAGGAAAAGATAGCCGGCTGCCTTCAGAATTTGACCTGACGCCTTTTTTAAAATCCGGAGAGAACGAACTGAACTTGGCCGTGGTTCGTTGGTCGGATGCCACCTTTCTTGAGGATCAAGATCAATGGTGGATGGGCGGCATACATCGTGAGGTGTTTTTGTACGCTACACCAAATATCTTTTTGGCGGACGTTTTCGCCAAGCCAACTCCCGACCTTGATACCAACCGTGCCACTCTTGAAATCGAAGCTCGGGTGGGCTTTCCAATGACTCCAGAACAAGGATGGAAAGTTCAAGCCCGGTTGTACTCGCCCACCGGATCCTTGGTCAATTCCAACGCATGGTCCGCAGAAGTGGGAGCCGAACGCCAGCATCGTTACTTGGCGCGAGTAAATGGGAACTTGAGAAATCCAAAGTTGTGGTCAGCCGAAGTGCCTCAGCTCTACACCCTAGTTATAGAACTCATTTCGCCTGAAGGAGAAGTTAACGATAGCACCTGCATCCGTGTGGGCTTCCGGCGGGTGCAGGTACACGACCGAAACCTGCTTATCAACGGGCAACGCGTCTTGATTCACGGCGTCAATCGGCATGACCATCATCCGGATCGAGGCAAGGCCTTAACCCGCGAAGACATGCGTGAGGACGCCGTCCTCATGAAGCGACACAACGTCAACGCGGTGCGGACCTCCCATTACCCGAACGACCCGTATTGGCTCGACTTGTGCGATGAGTTCGGGTTTTATGTGATCGACGAAGCCAATTTAGAAGCGCACGCTTTTTTTAGAGAAATAAATAATGACCAAAGATACGCTGCAGCATTCTTGGCGCGAGGCATGCGGATGGTCGAGCGAGATAAAAACCATCCTTGCATTTTTGCATGGTCTCTCGGCAACGAAAGCGGTTGCGGACCGAACCATGAAGCGATGGCCGGGTTAATGCGAAGCCGTGATCCTCAGCGCATTTTGCACTATGAAGGAGTTTTTACGGCCGGTAAGCACACCTACTCAACCGGCCACACCGTAACCGATCTCATTTGCCCGATGTACGCCTCCGCGGAGTGCATTAGACAATGGTCGGCCAATGGAAAAGCCGATCCGCGCCCTCTCATCCTGTGTGAATACAACCATGCCATGGGCAATAGTAATGGAAGTTTGTGCGACTACTACGAAGCTTTCGAGACTTGCGAGGGCTTGCAAGGCGGATTCATTTGGGAATGGATCGATCATGGTCTAACCAAAAACCGCGAGGATGGTCAAGGAATATTCTTCGCCTACGGGGGGGATTTTGGCGATCAACCCAACGACCTCAATTTTGTGTGTGATGGCCTGGTGAGTCCGGACCGCGTCCCCCATCCGGGTCTAATAGAATTCATGCATTTTGCCCAACCTGTCCGGGTGCAGGCCAAAAACCTTGAAAAAACCAACATCATTGTCGAGAATCGCACACATTTTCGCGACCTGAGTTGGCTGCGAGGTAAATGGACTCTTACCATCGATGGAAAAGTGATGGGGCGGGGCACCTTGCCGATCTTAAAGACACCGCCTCAGAAATCCGAGAAAGTAAGAATCGCCTTTGCGCGTCCCCTGCTAGAAGCCGGGCAAGAAGCGTTTTTAAACTTCGAGTTTTTCACACTGCGCGATTCGCTGTCTGCTCCGGCAGGCCACCTTGTGGCATGGAGTCAGTGTCCGGTGCCATCAGATCTTTTTCCTCGCCCTGCAAACAGCGGGTCAAGGCGTAACATCAACCGCGGACAAGGATTTGAGCTTGCTAAGACCAAAACAGCCCGGGAAGCTCGCAACGGGCTTTTGGTGTTCCGAGGTTTGCAAAAGGGACGCATTGGCCCACTTGAAGTCGGAGGCCGTCCGATGTTCAAAGAAGCCGGACAGCCCCTGCTGTGGAGGGCTCCTTTAGATAACGATGGAATCAAACTCCAGTGGACCTTGGGACAACTGGAACGAGGCCAGGATTTAACACGCTCGCTGGGGCGTTGGATGAAGCTTGGTTTGGATCATCTCACGGAAACAGCAGACGCTGTGGATATGGTCTCCTTGCCTGGGGGGTTGGCGCGATTCCAATTCCGCCACAGCCTCTCAAGCCCGGAGCTAGCAGCCCAAGAATCCTCCCCAGCCGTTGTCGAACAGAACTGGATCGTACATCCGACCGGACTCATGGAGGTCGAAGTGGCCTATCATCTCCCCAAAGCTTTCCATGATCTGCCACGTTTGGGCCTGGGAATCATCCTACCAGAAACGACCCAACATGTGGAGTGGTTAGGTTTAGGTCCGCACGAGAACTATTGGGATCGCTGTCGGTCGGCCACCGTCGGACACTGGACCGCCGAAATCAACGACATGTTCACCCCTTACGTGATGCCTCAAGAATCAGGCGGTCGCCGCGAGGTGCGATGGGCAGCATTTCTTGATGCCAGCGGCAGCGAGGGGCTCCTGGTCGTTGCACCCCGCAAACGAGACTTCCAGTTCTCGGTGAATCATTATCGTATCGAAGATCTGAGTATTTGCCGACACCTGCATGAACTAACCAAGCACGAAGAACCTCAACTGTGCTTAGACTTCATGCATCGCGGGGTAGGCTCGGGCTCCTGCGGACCGGACACCCTGCCGCAGTATCAAATCCCATCTGGTAGCCATCGTTTCACACTCAACCTCTGGCCGCTGCGAGGCAGCGGAAGGCACAACCTAGCCCAACTGGCGCGCCAGCACGCCCCCCGACTACGCCCGGTGCGCCCCAGCACCTAAAGCCACCTCCAGCCAAGAACTCTTTGCTATAACCCAAGGAGGTAGCCAGGTTTGAAGGGTCAACCACAAAGTCGGGCCGTTCTTGTTGTGATACTTCTGCAACGATCTGTGCGGAGCCCCTGGGGTGCTGGTTGGGTTTTCAAGATGGAGGTCCGCGGTGAAAAGCATTTTCATGGGGAGTCAACTGCTGGGGCATGTGTTGACTTGGGTTTCTTAAAAGATTTTTATCAGCTATCAACCTACCGAGGATAGCTCTTATGCGTCCATATTGTCCCTTTGGTCTATTTTGTCTTTGCAAATTTCCTCTCGCCCAGCCCATTGATCCACGATTTTTTTCTGGTCATTTGCGCGGCGAACCGCTTTAATTTAGTTTGGCATCTCCTCGTAGTTCCTTTTGATTGTCGCTGTTCTTATGTCCGTGGTGGCGCTGGCCGGTCTTGTTCTTGCCGCGCTGGTCTTTTGGCTGTGGGCCTTGGTTTCTATGCTGCAAAACACCAAGTTGAGCGGTGAGGATTGAATTGTTTGGATCCTCTGCCTCATTTTCCTCAATCTGTTAGGAGCCGTTTTGTATTTGCTGATCGGTCGCAAAGGTTCCTCCTGACTGCGGCCTTGGTTCATGCTTGCGTTGCTGCGCTTTCGGTATAGCGTGCGCTCCCGCCATAGCTGCACTTTCATTTTTCGCAGCGGAGCGGATGATTACTGGTCATGCAAAAAGAACTCGAACAGCTCGAAAAAGACGCCTTAGAGCAGGCTGCCAAGGTCCCCGACATGGCAGCACTCGAACACCTGCGGGTGCAAATTCTGGGTCGCAAAGGCTCCCTCACCGCATTGAGCGAAGGAATGCGCAATCTCTCCAAAGAAGAGCGTCCGCAAGCCGGGCAAATGCTGAATCGAGTGCGTGAGAGCATTACTCAAGCTTTGGCCGAGCGCCAGGACACACTTCGAATCGAGTTCGATCGCTCCGCCGCGACGAATCTGGACGTCTCCTTACCTGGGGATTATCAACTGCAAGGCTCCTGTCATCCCATGAGTAAACTTCTGGCCAAGGCCATTGACGTACTGCGGCAGCAAGGTTTCGCCTTGGCCGTGGGTCCAGAAGTGGAGACGGAGTTTCACTGTTTCGACGCCTTGAATACCCCAGCCGATCATCCGGCTCGCAATGAAAAGGATACCTTTTATTTTGAAGACGGACGGCTCCTAAGAACTCACACGTCCACCGTGCAGATTCGCACTATGGAAACTCAACTTCCTCCCTTGCGAGTCATTGCGCCTGGAACAGTTTTTCGACGCGACGAAATGGACGCCACCCACCTACCACAGTTTCATCAGCTCGAAGGCTTGTACGTGGATAAGGATGTGAGCCTTGGGCATTTGATCGCGACTCTAGAGCATTTTTATCGTGAGATGCTTGGCCCGGACGCTGAGGTGCGTCTGCGCCCCCACTTTTTCCCATTCACCGAACCAAGTTTTGAGGTGGATGTGCGGGCCAAAGCTCTGGCTGGCGGAGAACGCTGGTTGGAAATGGCCGGTTGTGGCATGGTAGATCCGGCGGTGTTTGAAGCTGTCAACGGCTCCCGTGGGGATCAGGCCTATGATCCCAATGAACTCACCGGCTTCGCTTTTGGCCTAGGACTCGACCGACTGGCCATGGTGCTTTATCAAATCCCGGACATCCGGATGCTGATCGAAAACGATCTTCGGTTCTTACGCCAATTCGTATCATGAATGTTTCTTTACAATGGTTATCCAGTTTTTTTGAAGAGCCGCTTCCCGAGCAAGCTCCGTTACTTGATGCCCTGACCTTTGGCGGCATCGAGGTGGAGGCTGTGCACAGCCGTGGTGTGCAATTGCCCAAAGTGGTGGTCGCCCAAGTCAGCTCGCGCGAACAGCACCCTGATGCCGATCGCTTGAGTGTTTGTCAGGTTGACGACGGCAGCGGACAGCTTCGGCAAATTGTGTGCGGAGCCAAAAATTTTCAAGAAGGGGACAAAGTGCCTTTGGCCCTTCCTGGTGCAGTTTTGCCCGGAGATTTTAAAATTAAAGTGGGCAAGCTTCGTGGGGTGAAGTCGGAAGGCATGATGTGTTCCGGACGAGAACTTGGTTTAAGTGCGGATGCCGATGGGCTTCTCATTTTGGATGCGTCAGCGCCGGTGGGCGTTGAATTGAGCGAGCTTTTTCCGCCGGAAACCTCGATCGAGATTGAGGTGACCCCCAATCGACCGGACCTTTTGTCGCACTACGGCGTGGCGCGAGATCTTGCCGCCTTGCAAAGTCTTAAGCTGAAAGCTCTGACTATCGAAAAAACCAAGGAGAAAAAGGGATTAGCCGGTCCAACCCTGCACCTCGAAGCCGAGGAGCGATGCCCATTCTATCTAGGCCGCACCATTGAGGGAGTCAAAGTGCAAGCGAGTCCTGACTGGCTCAAGAAGAGGCTTGAGGCCATCGGTCTCCGACCGATCAACAACGTAGTCGACATCACTAACTACGTTTTGCATGAACTCGGTCAGCCTTTACACGCATTTGACGTCGCTCAAGTATCCCAAACACTCCACATCCGGATGGCGAAGCCAGAGGAGAAGATTCTGGCGCTTAATGGTGACGAAATAGAGTTGTCCAACGATGACTTGGTGATCGCTGATGCCAAGAAGGTGCTAGCCATCGCCGGCATCATGGGTGGCGAAGAGTCCGGGGTTGTGGAAACGACCACCAACATCTATCTTGAGGCGGCGTATTTTCAGCCGTCCGGGATTCGCCGTAGTTCGCGTCGGCTGGGTCTCAGTAGCGATTCAAGCTATCGCTTTGAGCGAGGAGTGGATCCGCAAGGTGTGGCGGTGGCCATGGAACGAGCCACTCAGCTTGTTTTGGAATTGGCCGGGGGCCAAGCCAGTGCGGTGGTCAAGGCTGAAGCACCTCAGGCTAACGAATTGCTAAAGGAAAAGATTATCGAACTACGTCATGCTCGGTGCCGCAGCTTGCTGGGAATGCCAAGCCTAACTGCAGCTGAAATTATCGCAGCCCTGACCCGCTTGGGATTAGCACTCCAGCAAAATGATGAAGCAAGTAGCACCTGGAACGTGCCCACACGCTACCGCGACTTGACGCGCGAAGTGGATCTGATTGAAGAAGTGGTGCGTGTTTTGGGCCTAGGCAACGTGGAAAAGTCTTCACGTGTAACTATCATGCAGCCAAGCCCGGCTGATGCGCAGGAACGTTCGCGCCGTGCCCTAAGCGAACGCCTTGCCGGTCTCGGTGCCTTCGAAACAAAGAGTCATCTGATGATCGCTCCGGAAGCATTGAAGCAAGAGATTTTTGCCGAGGGCCAATCCACCTTAGCCGTTAAGAATCCCATGAACGAAGAGCAAGTGATCATGCGTCCGGGTATGGTGTCTGGACTATTGGCCGCAGCGGAGCGCAACGCTCGGTTTGGGGCAAAGTCCTTACGATTGTTTGAGTTGGGACCTGTGTTTGCTGCCACGGGAGAAAGCACATCACGGCTAGGCCTTTTGGTCGCCGGACAGACCGGACAGCTCAGTTGGCGTTCGCCCTCCTCTCGAGCGTTGGATTGGTTCGACCTTAAGGCACTTCTGGAGCAAGCGCTAGGATGCCCCGTCTTGGCCGCAGCAAACGATGCTTCAGCCTGGCCGGTCTTGCTCACGCTGAATATTAACAAAAAAACGCCTCTAGGGTTTGCTTCGAAAGCTCCCAGCCGGTTGGCTGATGAACTTGGGTTTCGCGATGGAATCTGGGTCGCCGAGATCGACCTCATGAGTTGGGAGAAGTGGAGTAAAAATGCCTCCGCACTCGCCCATGGCTTACCGAAATATCCCGCCGTCTCACGCGATGTCGCTCTGGTAGGATCATTGCAAGTAAGTCATTCCAGAGTCGAAGCAGAGCTGAATAACCACGCTCCGGATATTTTGGAGAGCGTGACGCTTTTCGACGTGTTCCACGACCCAACCGGCACGAAGCTCAACGCGAACCAGCGTTCACTAGCTTACCAGCTTGTCTACCGGGCTCCCGACCGCACCCTTAATGACAAGGAAGTGGTGGAGGCACACGAAGCCTTGGTGAAACATGTGTGCGAGAGCTTAGGTCTAAGCCTGCGGGTTTAAGCAGGTTTGTGTGCCAAACGAGGTCACCATTGAGAAAGTCTAATTAAAGATAGCGCATCATGAGTCCGAAATTTGAGCAATCCACATTTCCACCGGGGACGACCGTATACGAAATACAAAACCCGACTTCGGTGGTGTTCCCTGCTCAACCAAGTAATCAGAGAACGTTTTGTGTTCTGGGCAACCCCCGTGGAGGAACAACTATGATTGCGACAACTCTTTTGAAACTTGGGATTTTTCTTGGCAAGAGCATAGAGCCGTCCACGCACGAGGACCGCGAGTTTCTCCGCCATAAGGGACACCGTGACCTGTTTAATAACCCGCGTAGAAATGATGGAAAATTGGAGTTTCTTCAAAGCATTGAGGATTTGATAGAACGACGGAACAATGAATTTGACACCTGGGGTTGGAAAGATCCTATCGTCAATTTTTATATTCGGGACATTCATAAAAAACTGAGAAACCCACACTTTATTTTTGTGACACGTGATCCGGGTGCAGCTGCCCAACGCGAGATGCTAGTCGAAAGACGCCTTTCGGGGGAAGATAGATTTGGGGCGGCGCATATCCTTGCTCACATAAACATTGCTGCTACCTCCATTGTTGATATGTGCGATTTTATAGCCACACATCAATACTCCACCTTGCTGGTTAGCTACGAGAGGGCCATGGCTAGAAGGACGGAGTTTGTGACCGAATTAGCAGACTTTGTTGGAATTCAAGACTTTGACATGCAAGCCATCGTGGCTGCGATTGTTCCCACCCATCGTCAGTTCGACGTCCTTGGTTTCCCGAGTCACCGCGAGCCCTAGCAAGGATGTGTTTATATTCCAAGAAGTGCTCGACAAGGCGAGGAGTTTCTCGAAAAGCGTAGCGAGATCGACTTTATACTCTCCGCCTCAGGCCTTGCATCGGGTGAGTATTTTGATCAGAGTGATCTTATGAAAAAGTTTGTGTGCGCTGTAGTCACGGGTGCTTCATCCGGTCTTGGCAAGGAGTTTGCGCTAACGCTTGGAAAGCACGGCTGCTCTCGGATGTTATTAGTGGCGCGGCGGCTGGAACGTTTGGAAACCCTGGCCCAAGAGCTGCGCAGCCAGGATGGCGAAATCCAGGTAGAGATTTTGCCAGTGGATCTTTCCCTGGATGAAGGTCGTCTCGCGATCACAGCGAAGCTGGTGAGCCTAAACTGGGAACCAGATCTGCTGATCAATAACGCGGGGCTGGGAGACTATGGCACGCTTGATTCAGCAGATTGGCAGAGGGTCGATTTGGTTTTGCAAACAAACATCACCGCCCTGACTCATCTTTGTCAGCTTCTAAGTCCTGGCATGATAGAGCGTGGAAGAGGTGCCATCTTAAATGTCAGCAGCATCGCAAGTTTTTTGCCTCTGCCGAGCTTTGCAGTGTATGCAGCCAGCAAGGCCTACGTCACCAGTTTTTCTGAAGCACTCCGTCAGGAGCTGCACCCGCACGGCGTCCGGGTCCACACTTTATGTCCCGGGCCGGTGCCAACAGAGTTCGGGGCGGTTGCCGAGCGGGAAGCCGGAGGCCCACGTTGGCACCAACCGAAAGCCTTGCAACTTTCTGCGGAACGTGTCGTGCGGGAAGGACTGCACTCCGTTCAAATCGACCGCCCCCTGCTCATCCCTGGTTGGTTACTTTGGTTTGGGATGACTATGTTGGGAGCGCTCCCTCGTCCCGTGCGACGTTGGATGATCGGCCTTTCATACCGTGTGCAATTTTCGAAGGCGAACCACCCCGCTTGAAAGCCAAAAAGCTCTGCTGCTAAAAGGTTTTTTGCAAAACCCGCTGGATGCCTTCCTTGGGTATGGTGACCACGCCTAAAGAAATGGTTTTGAGTTTAACCATATTTTCGGATTCGGAGAGCACCTCACCCACCAAACGATCGCCATTGATCAGGAGGTAGTTTGCAATTCGATTGCAAATCTCCGTACGAGGTATGGTGACTAAGCCAATGCCGGAGTGTTCCATGGTCACCGACGTCCGGTCTTCCTTGACCAGCTCGCCGACAAGTCGATCACCGTTGCGCAGAAAAATCTCCACCAATCGGTTGGCCATTTGCTGTTTTGGAACATTTACGGCGCCGAGCACGGGGTGTTCAATGGCCAAGGCTTCTTGCCGTTCCCCAACTATCCGTCCGGACAGTTTTTCTCCGTTGCTCATCCAAATGTCTCGTTTCACCATGGAGGGTCCGACCGGGACGACTCGCGCACTTTTACCTTCACGCTCGCCTGCGTCGGGACGCGCCGATGGCATGAAGGGCCGTGCTTCAGCGAGCCGGGTCACTTTAACCGTTGGGATACCAGCGCCGGGCGTTTCTTGGTCCGAATCATGCCGTGCACTCGAGTCCTCTTGAGATGAACTTTCTCCTAAGGTCGGCGGCTGCCGATCTTGTTTCGATTGCTCAGAGGGCGATCGCACCGTTTCGTCCCCGTCCGGATTCACAATCCGGGCTTTTGGAACTTCTGGGAATAAAAGCTGTTGATCAGGATTGTCGCTTCTCGGTCGGCGTCTGGATTTCGTAATGGTCTCAGTAGTCTCTTCCGGAAGCCCCACCTCTTCAGTAGGAGCTTCATCTAGGCGAACTGTTTTTTTGGCAGCTTTTCCGTCAGCACTCTCCTCCACAACGATCGGCTTGAGTCCAACAACTGGGGTTGCCGAACTTATGGGTTTGGGGAACACTGGGACACCCGCAGAGCTCGCGGGCCGTTGCCGTTTCGCGGGCCGAGCCACTCGCGGGAGCGGTGCATGTGGCTGAATGACTTTGCCAGGCACGGCACCCGTGCTAAGAGGTTTTGTCTCCGGTGACTCTGCATTAGCAACAAGCTCAGGAGCAGTCCGCTCGGTCTTCACGCCTGTTGCTGGAGCAATTGTGCCAGGTCTGGTCCGCTCAGCCTTGGCCAGGAAAGCTAAACTCGGCTTGGGGACTGGCTTCGTGGAGGCATCCTGAGCGGATGTGCTCTGCCCGGGCACTGCCTGATTGCGCGATGCCGCTTTTTCGGCCAACAAAGCGGCGCTTAAAGCGATGCGTGCTGGGCCGCCTTTGCGAGCCAACTTCGCTTTTCTCGCAACAGTAGTTTGCCCAAAGAACATATCTGGCCAGCCCGAGCTTCGTCCGCCGGGGCGCAGCTCCTTGAGTTCCTCCCTTAACGCATCATCGTGCAGGTCTGGGAGTTTGCGTACGGGAGTTTTTGAGTCCGCGACTTTTTTCTGGGTAGAAGAAGCAAGTTTAGCGGAAAGAGCCATAGAAGACGGGTTGGAAGATATTTACAGACAGGGTTTGTGGCATTGTGTCAATGTAGCAAACATTGTGCCGAATGAACAGTGAATTGTCACTTAAGTCCGAGGGGACAAACAAAACCATTGCTTAGCCAGGCGTGCGGGTAAACACTTCACAACAGAACCTAGTCTTCTTTCAAAACTGCGTCGATTTTTTTCCTCTAGCTATGGCCCTTGCCGCGATCATGACCGTTCACAATGGTGAACCACACCTTCAGGAAGCTCTGAATTCGTTGGCCTGCCAAACGACGTTACCGTCCGAGATAGTCATTTTTAATGATGCTTCTACGGATCGCACCTTGGAGATTCTTGAGGCCAGCGCCTTGCCACTGAAAGTCATTCAATCCATTAGACAAGTCGGGGCAGGGGCGGGACGACGGATTGCGGTCCAGGCAGCGACCCAACCGATGGTCATGTTTCTCGACGCTGACGATCGTTGGCATCCTGATG
>DAIRSW010000091.1:0-9712 GCA_036804205.1 Verrucomicrobiia bacterium
GTGACCAACTCTGCCTATCAAGCTGATGGGCGTGAACAGCATCTTGAGGATCATCAACTTTTGCAAATGTTCGGTCGGGCCGGGCGACGTGGCTTGGACACCATGGGTTACGCTCTCTACGGGCGAGATAGCCCAAGGTTGGCTCAGGCCAAGGCCTTGACAATTCGACGGCTGGGTGAAGTTGATTGGCCTAGCTTTCTTGGTGCTATGGATCATGGCGCTGCGCCTTGGCCACAAGCCAAGTTTTTAGCAACCCGGCTATTCTCCGCTCAACCGGTGCATTTAGGTGTCGAATCAAGTCTGGCAGACGGGCCGCGAGCGTGTGGTTCTTGGGTCGACGCTCATCGTGCACGGCTGGCTCGGAGTGTGGTCACCGAGTTTCTTAACTCCCGGGGCGCATGGGAGAGTGTTTCTCCGCCGCAAAAAGTTGCTTTGGGACGTTGCTCTCACTGGGACGCACGACGTTTGCGATCCGCGCTTTGCTTTGCAGAGGCGGCTGATACCAGTTCGCTTGGCACAATCGGTCGGTTGTCGGGTTTAGAAGAGCGTCGCTACGGACGGGTGATGGTGCTTGCTCATTTATTGGAAGACGACCGGGTCAAGTGGGCTCCGGGCATGACCCGCTGGTTTCGACATCGCACTCTAATCATTGACGAAGCTCTGAAATCCTCAGCCTTTTTTGGAGTTGACGACGCGTGGCGTGGCGTGGCGGAAACCATTGCTCAGGACCAGGGTTTGCTGGTTCATGGTTTTCGTCGACATCACAACACTTGGAGCGTGGAGTTTGCTCTCGATAATCTTGTGGTGGAGGCGCTTGTTGATCAATTCGGACAAGCAATCTGGCGTCCCAAAGAGCGTAAGATTTTGCCTGAGTCTTGCCGTGACTGTCCCCAGTTCGAAGAGTGCACGCAGAGGCCCATTATTGCATCGCCAGCTTGGCACTGGTGGAAACTGGGTTTAATTGACCAAGAGGGTTATCTCAGTGAGAGAGGGCGCATCGTTACCTGGTTTCAAGGCGGTGAGGGCTTGGCGATTGCTGCGGCTTTGGAAGCTGATGACTATCCCATTGAGGATTTAATTTTTGACCTAGCCAACATCCGAGCCGGCCACCGTTTTGCCGAAGAATACGCCGATCAATCGGTGCGCTTGGGACTCGTCTGTCGGCAAACTTTTGATGCAGCGGATATCCCTGGCTATCTACATTTTGGGGTGCCTCCGGCTTATGGGGACGGAGCATCCGAGGTGCTCCGTGGCTTGAGTTTAGAGCCGGGCAAGCAGCATCGTTACCTTTCAGCCGAACTTAAGAAGGGAGACATTGAACGCGCGGTGCTTGAGTGGCGAAGTTTGCTCCGGGTCTGCTCCCAATTGCCTGATCATCCTTGGCCTCGTGTGAGCCGTCTAAGAAGTGAAGCCGAGAAACGATTGGGTCACGACAGTAACCGCGGTGTGGACCTCAACGCGTTGCCACCACTCAGTGCTCAGCAACAGAAGGCTCACGTCCATCGCCTGGGTAGATTCCGCTAACCCGCCAGGCTGAGCAGGCGGTAGTCGTTCTGAAGCCCCTCCCTCTGAGCAGCCTCTTCCTGCTTCTGCAACGCCAGATGCCGCACCTCACTCGGTGTCAAACCAGACTCCCGCATCGCCGCCAAAGAGAGCGAGTGATGCCGCTTGGCGAGGCGCTGACCGTTGTCATCCATCAGGAGTGGTGCATGGCAGGTCTGCGGCAGCGTCGCACCCAAGGCCTTGGCCAGCAGCTGTTGGCGAGCTGTGCTGAGCAGCAGGTCGCGTCCTCTCACCACTTGAGTGATGCCCATGGCATGATCATCCACCACAACTGCTAGTTCGTAGGCGGGAATATCGTCGTGGGACCAAATCAAAAAATCGCCAAAGTCCTGGCCAGCCACAAAAGCCTGCGGACCGTAAAGCTGATCAACAAACGCAACCACTTCACCGTCCGGAACGCGAAATCTCCAATGCGTCGAGCCAGGCGAAATATTCAAATCAAAATCCGGAGTCGCCTGCCTCAGTTCCACTGGAAAAAGCGGCTCCTCAGCATGTGGGGCTTGGGCAAGCGCTTGCCATTCTTTGCGAGAGGCGGTGCTTGGGTAAATGTGGCCGGTTCGCCAAAGCCTTTGCCATGCTTGTTGATAGTGCGAGCGCCGTTCACTCTGTTGGTAGGGAGAGTGAGGCCCTCCAATATCCGGTCCTGCATCCCAAGTTAAGCCCAGCCAGGCAAGGTCTTCCAAGGCTGCCCGTGCAAACTCTGGTCGGCATCTCTGGGGATCCAAGTCTTCCAGACGAAAGACTAGTGTGCCACCGCAGCCTTTTGCAAGCTGGGCGGCAAATAAAAAAGTCGCCGCATGACCTAGATGCAGCGACCCGGTCGGTGTGGGAGCAAGACGTCCTCGAGCCGCGCTCATCGACATGCGCTTATCGACCGACTCAGATCTCGGTCATAGAGTCGGCCATGGCTTCCGCTTGTGCGAGAAGATCTTTCGCTACTTCGGGGTCCGAACTGCTATCGCTGGACTGTTTCCCATGATTTAGAAACTGGAGTTCGTACAAGGTACGGTATCGCTTGGATGTTTTCAAAAGTTCATGATGCGTGCCTTGTCCCACGACCTTTCCTTTATCCATAACCACCAGACTATCGGCTTTCATCACCGTGGATAGTCGGTGCGCAATCGCAATAACCGTCCGGCCCTTAACCAATTCTTCGAGTGCAGACTGAATCATTCGCTCTGATTCCGAGTCGAGAGCTGAGGTGGCTTCGTCAAGCAAAAGAATCGGCGCATCCTTCAATAACGCCCGCGCGATGGCCAAACGCTGCTGTTGTCCCCCGGATAGCCGGCAGCCCTTATCTCCAATCACTGTTTCGTAGCCGTTCGCTTGAGCCTCAATAAAGTCGTGGGCAAAGGCATGGCGAGCCGCATTTTCGATCTCTTCTTTGCTAGCGTCGAGTCGGCCGTACCGGATGTTCTCATAGATGCTGTCGTGGAACAAAAAGGTGTCTTGGTTCACCAAGGCAATTTGCGAACGCAAGTCGGTCTGAAGGATATCTCGCAGGTCGACCCCGTCCAAAAGTACTCTCCCGCTGGTGGGATCGTAAAATCTCAGAATCAAGGATAGAATCGTGCTTTTTCCAGCGCCACTCTCGCCGACCAAGGCATAGAACTTTCCAGCCTCAACGGTCAGGTCGAGTTTTCTAATTGCCGCTTCGGTGGTGCTCGGGTAAACAAAACGCACATCTTCAAAGGTAATTTCTCCTCGAGGCCGTCCGATATCGACCGGTTTTTCTGGGTCTTTTACGTCCGGCTCGCGATCAAGCAATTCAAAGATGGCCAGAGTTGCGGCAAGACATTTTTGCATCAACACATGCAAGCGCCCAATGGTTTTCACAGGGCTATAAAGAAGGAACATTCCCGACAGGAGCGCGATAAATCTTGCTACTGAAAGGTCTGCGAAAAAGACATAAGCTAAAGCTAAAGCTGCACCAAGAGCTGCGACAACCTCCACAAGTGGCCCTACAATTTCCATCGCTTTGCGCACTCGCATCGCGCTGCGAAACTGCATTTTGTTCGCACTATCAAAACGGTCCGCCTCATACTTCTCACGAGCGAAGCTTTTAACCACGCGAATCCCTTGAAGTGATTCGGTGATAATCACCGCCATCATGCCCGCTTCTTCTTCTTCGTCCTTTCCGCTTCTGCGCACTTTGCGCCCGTAGACGGCCATCGGCACAATGGCCAGAGGGAAGAGTAATAAGGCAATGATGGTGAAGCGCCAATCCAGATAGAAAAGAACCGCAGCGCCCACGATAATGTTTATTGGTTGCTTGATGAGATCACTGCTTAAGGTCGTCAAGGCCATCTGGGCCATCCGGGTTTGCATCATCACCCTCGATACCAGCATTCCGGAACGTTCTTTGTTAAAGAAGTTTAAGCTCATGCTTGTCAGATGTTGAAAGAGGTCTCTGCGGATATCATTGAGAGCTTTCAACCCCACCCAAGCCATGCAATAAGCGTTCAGATAGCTAAACAAGCCGCGCAATAACATGGCGACGGGAATCGCTAGGCAGGGAATGATAAAAGCAGCCATTCCTGGCCCCTCGCCACTTCGTGCGGCCGACATCATATCTTGCTGCCCGCCGCCCTCAGGGAAAATGTTGGAAACCACAAAGTGCATGACCAGTGGAAAGATCCCGTTCACTGCTCCTGCTAACCCCCCGAAAACCAAACCTAGGATGAAGCGCTTTTTGTAAGGCTTCATAAATCCCACTAAGCGTGCATACGGCTTAACGCTAAACTTGATCAGGTCGAGAAACTTGTAGTTGGCGAGGTCTTTGAGATTAGGGTAGGGCTTTTTTTTCGTGGCCATGAGTAAAAAACGAGGAGAGGGCTCAAGGCAAAATGGCTCCGTCGTGAAAAGCTGCATCCAGCTGACGGCCTTTTACTTGATTGCGACAAAACACTGGTCTAGGCTTCGTGACCCTGCAAGTGATTAGAATGGTGGCTTGATTTGATGCTACTCCTCTGGCCCCTCCTGCCTCGTATCACTAAGCAGATAACTAAAGTCATCCCTGGTAAGGCCCGCACGCGTGGTGGCTCCTTCAGCCAAAGAATCGGTCGAACCCAGAATTTTGCGAAAGAGCTCCCGCTTTCGATCCTTCAACGCCATCATTTTCTCTTCAATGGTGTGCTTCATAATGAGCCGCTCCACAAACACCGGTTCTAGGCGTCCCAAACGATGGGCGCGGTCGGTGGCCTGATCCTCCACAGCCGGGTTCCACCACGGATCGAGATGAAACACCCATCCGGCTTTGGTTAGGTTCAGTCCTGCACCACCGGTTTTTGTGCTGATCAAAAACACCGGCAACTCGCCGGCCTGAAAAGCATCGACCATGGCCCGACGATCATCGGTTGGCGTCTTGCCATCCATCCGAGAACAACGAATCCCTTCTTGCTCCAAGGCACTTTGAAGAGCCAGCAAGCCCTTCACAAAATGGGAAAAGACTAGTGCCGCTTGCCCCTCTTCCTGAAGGGAACCGAGTTTTAGTGTCAAGTAGTCAAACTTAGGCGCGGCGTCTTGAAAATTTTGATCGATCAGTTGTGGCGAAATGCAAATTTGCCGAAGCCGCATAATTGCGGAGAGAGCCACAATGCCGGCCTGCTCACTCGGACGGGTTGCGTAGGCTTGCGCGACTTCCTCCTTCACATCCGCCACCGCCCGGGTGTAGAAGCGGCTCTGTTCTTCGCTTAAGTCCAAGTAAACTTCACTCTCACTCTTCGGGGGGAGTTCCGTAAGAATGGTTCGTTTTTCTCGACGCAAAACGAACGGTTTCGCGCGTCGAAGTCGGAACGCCAAGGCACCGGCTCGTAGATCTTTAGAAAAATCTTGCAATCGCCCCAATAAACCCGGCAGGGCGAGATCGACGATCGAGAAATATTCCCGTGCATGATTCTCAACCGGGGTTCCGGTAATCGCTAGCTTAAAACGTGCCCGCAGCTCCCTCATGGCCTGGGCTCGTTGGCCCTTAATGTTTTTTACCGCCTGCGCTTCATCAAATAAAATGCACTCAAACGCGTGCTGAGAAAGCTGCTCAATATTTCGACGTGCCATCTCGTAGCTGCACAACACCAGATCGCCAGAGGACATTCCCATCATCTCAAAATCCGGTCGATACACATGAGCGCGCATCCGTGGGCAAAAAGTCTCCAGCTCCCTTTGCCAGTTAAAAAGTAAAGTCGGCGGAGCCACCACCAGCGAGGCGGTTGCCTCACCGACCGCCCCTGCTTGTAAGGTCTTTTTTTCATGAATAGCGGCTAGAAGAGCGAGTGACTGAAGCGTTTTTCCCAGGCCCATATCATCGGCCAGAACGCCGCCGAGCTTGTGCTCGTAAAGAAAACATAACCAGTCATAACCAGCCTTCTGATAAGCGCGCAAAGTTGCCTGCAATTGATCTGGCAATGGCGTTGGATTGATTTCTGTAAATGAAATCAACCGACGCAAAATCGTAGCGTCCGGCTCAGGTAAGTCACAGGCGACCCCTTCCTCCTGCAAAAGCAGGGCGTCAATCATGTGCAAGCGATGCATTCGCCAGCTTTGATCCGGCGAGTTGCGAAGTGCTTGAACGGTCGGGCGCATTTCTTGCAGCTTTTCAAGTTTGCGCACACTCCGGTCGTTCAGGATGCTCATGGCCCCGTTTGGCCCTTGCACAGTGCGCGAGTTCAAAAGGGCCTCCCATTGCTCTTCGGGAATGAGCTGGCCTTGATATGCCACCGAAGGATGCAGCTCGAACCAATCTAGCCGAGTGTCTTCGTCCTCCACCTTCGTAGCGCTTAAAGAAATGTCTAAGTCCACCCGTGTGACCGGCTTGCCTTCGACCAGCAGGTCAATGTCGTGTTCTGCACACGCGCCTTCGAGTTCTCGGATCAGCAAGATGCCTTCTTGTTGATCCATAAAAAGTGTGTCAAAGCCTAAGCGAAAAGCCAAGTCGGATCTCGGAAACTGGCGCCCAAGAACAAGTGCGTTTTTTAAGGCCCGGAAGATGTCGATGTGATACGCACACCACTGATTCTCGTCAATAATCAGAAGCTGCTGAGTGGTTTGCTCCTTCCTCCATTCATTGAGCAAGTTGATAAAGCTTTGCCACTCGTCTTTCTGCCATCGCCCCTCCAGCAAGCCCTTCTCTGCCAGAGTTACTCCCGCTTCCTCAAGCCACCGGGTTTCGTCGCTCAACAAATACTGCAGCAACAAATCGATGACCACTGAATAGGACTTGCCTTTGGGGTTTCGAAGGTAGGGAGGGAATAGATAGTGCAAGCGATCGAGCCCCTGCAGTCGGGACATGCTCAAGCTTTGGTCTTTCGGAAGTTGAAAACCACTTTCGATTTTGGTGAAGTGATCTTGCTGGTTTAGGTAAATTGCCGGACGGCCTTGAATGACTCGAGGAACTGCTGGTTGTGAGCTTTTTCTTGTGCTCCAAGGAGGCATGGTTGCCTCAGTGAAAATGGGGCCGAGCTCATTCCACAATTCCTCAGGGATATGAATGTGATCCCGGTCAATGATCTGGATGCGATTAGTTTGGGTGTAACCAACCACCGCCTTTTGAAGCCGTCGCAGATAAGAAACGCCGGACTGGGGTCCGGCCTGATAGAGCGTTTTGGTCTCTGCCGAGGACCACAACCACACATCCAGTGCTTGCGCATCCTTGGGAAGCTCAGGGGGTCGAAAAGAAACCGCCACGACCCCATCTCTCGTGTGATGGAGAATTAGTTCTGTTTGAAATTCTTTGGTGCGTTCTATCAAAGTAACCGGGCGGCCGGATTGCAGTTGAACCGCCAATTGATGTGCCGATCCCATCATGATGCTGAGCTCCTGGAGACTTGGGCTAGCGAGGCGTCCGTTGCTCGCTGCTTTGGCGAGGTCTTCCTTCAGTTTCCATTTCGGAAAGGGTTTCCCGCTCTCAGCCACTACCGCTTCGAGATGCAGACTGCCGAAAGCACGAGGCCTCAAAATCACCAGTGCTGCATTGAGCCTCATCGCGGCGCTAAGTGTCGGCGGTTCCACAGCGGGAACGCTCTCCTCCTCGGTCGAGGGCTCAAGCTCTCCATGCAAAATCTGCTCGGCCCAATTTCGACTTGGGCCTTCGGGCTTTCGACCGGCCAGACTGAGCTTCGACAGGGCATAGACAGCCGAAAACCAGCCGCACACTGCATGAGCGCACATACCTGGAGCATTCTTGGAACCCTCGCAGGTGCAAGAAGATTTCAGTTCTTGGTCGCCCAACCAAAACCGGCTGGTCACTCCCAGGGTTTTGGATTTGCAGACCAAGACTCCCTTGGCGTCCCAAGAGAACGCCTCGCTTTGACTATTGGAAAATAGTACTAAGCCACGTTCCAAAGCCTTTCTTGGCGCGATGTGGTAGAGCGTGCCGGTTCTTTGCTTCTGGATGTAAGCTATCAGTTCTTCCCGTGAGGCTGGCTTTGCAATTTCCAATGTTTCAGTGCTCAAAGTGGATGATGGGTTTCAAAATTTGGGAAGCGTAGCATGGCCACCAGATACCAGGCCAAGCGCAAAACCAGGCCAGTATAAACAAGCGAAACTACAACATGGGCGAGGGGATGATTCAACCGCTTACGAAGCTCCTCAATCCCCCAGACCAGGGCAAAACAAAGCGGCAAAAAGAGAGTCATCATAAAGCGATCACCTCGACCAATAGGTTCATACCAACCGTAGGCCAGGGTGTATCCGACCAAGGTTCCACAGATAAATATCACCGTGCTTGGGCCACCGGGATTAGCCGGAGCTCTCGACTTGCCGCCAGCGTAGCCTAGGGCGAGCCAGCCGAGCAAGCCAAGCAGCGTTGCTCCTAGAACCACCGGATAGAGCCCACGATAGCGCAAAAGATAACGCCAAGGTCGCTCCGGACGCCACTCGATCAAGTTTGGCTCAGGCAAAAAGAAGCGCTCAAACTTGAGCCACACTCCATCGGTAAGGCGACCCCACGCGTGGGACGGTCCATACTTTTTTAGGTAGTTTCCCAGCGAAGGAATCTCCTCAGCAGGAAGTTCTGCAATTTTTCGTGCATGCCCGTATTCGATCAAAAACGGCACGCTCTCTTCCCCATAATCTTCGTGCCACATCCAGTAAGAAGCGATGTTAAACAATGGACTCCCTCGACTCTTTTGCGTTTCCATCATGTAAGGCATCAAAAGAGTCGCCGCAACACCGAGCACGATGCCCATGTTTAACAAATGAGCTCCGGGCTTCCACAAGCCCGAATCTGCTTGGCGAACCGGCCACAATGCCATCCCTCCCCATCGAGTTGCCGGCAACGGAGACCAAGCTACCGTGAGCCGCCACAGGCTCGCACCGAGCCACACCATGAGAAGCGGCATAATGCTTGGCTTTGCCAAATGGGACCACGCCAGAAAAATGCCCAGAAGCACCGCGAGCTTCCACGAGTTCACCAAAAGAAGCTTCCACCCCAAAACGAAGCAAGCGAAAAATCCGGTGTAAAACAGCACCTCCGGATGGAAATACAGAGCTCTAGGCAAAAGACTTCCCAACCCGGCTAATCCGAGCAACAGCAAAACCGCGATCCACGGCAAATAACGCGCCGCCACTGCTGTGCCCAAGGCCAAGAACAACGCCGAAAGACTTACGTTAAGCCACTTGCTCCGAAGAAAAAACTCTTGTTCGTTAGGGTGGTCTACCAGCTTCTTGGCTAGCCAGGGCCAAAAGTTATTTGCGACCGCGTTGGTGCGTTGCGGCCACCAATCCTCGTCGCTCGCATGCGCCAACTCAAGATTACTTTGTTGATCGCTTTTTTGACGATCGAGATTGGTGGTGTAAACCAATTGTGCCGCCAGGTGAAAGTACGCAAAAAAGAAGCATGCTAAAGCCGAAAGAAACACGGCCCCCACCAGCCGACTCTCACCACCGGGTTCAAGAGTGGGACAGCTTTTCCAAAGCGTGTTGCCCCAGCTTGGCCTCATTCTTGGGTGTCTTGAAGTAGCTCCCTCATGATGTTTCGAGCAACACCCGGCCCATGATAGATGAAGGCGGTGTAGACCTGAAGCAAAGACGCCCCTGCAGCGATCTTTTCGCGCGCCGACTCTGCGTCCCGAACACCGCCCACTCCAATGACCGGAAGCTTGCTTTTTCGAGTCAAAAATTTCACCATCCGGGTTGAAGCACCCTGCAGAGG
>DAIRSW010000091.1:9722-11959 GCA_036804205.1 Verrucomicrobiia bacterium
CCTCCCTCCTGCCGGGTTGGCTTAGAGAGAAGACTGCTGTCCACACTCGTATTGGTCGCCACAAAACCACTCACCTGCCGCCGTTGCGCGACATCAATCAACTCCTCCAAATCACCCACCCCAAGGTCCGGGCTGATTTTGACCAAGATCGGTTTGGGACGCTCAAGCTCTGCGTTGCTCTCCTGCACGTCTAATAACAGGCGTTCCAGTGCCCCGGCTTGCTGCAGGCTTCGTAGCCCCGGCGTATTCGGCGAACTAATATTAATCACAAAATAGTCACCGAAGTTTCTCAGGATTCGAAACGCCTTCTCATAGTCCTCGTGCGCTTCTTCCAATGGGGTGTCACGGTTTTTACCAATGTTGATACCGACCGGAACCTTGGGCCAGCGACCGCGAGCGCGCAATTTCTGCAGCCGCTCAGCGACCACCTCCGCTCCATCGTTGTTAAATCCCATTCTATTGATCAGGGCATGATCCTCCAGCACCCGAAAGAGACGTGGCTTAGGATTCCCCGGCTGTGGGCGAGGGGTTACCGTTCCGATTTCAATAAATCCAAAGCCCATCTTTTCCCACACCGGCAATGCCACGCCGTTTTTATCTAAGCCCGCCGCCAGACCGACCGGATTCGGGAAGGTTAAGCCAAAAAGTTCTTGCGCCTGCGTCGGCGTTTTGCACCCCCACCCGATCATCCAAGAAAGTATCCGGGATCGACTGCTCAGACTTGCCCATTGCATGGCCAAATCATGCGCTTGCTCTGGCCCCATCCCGAAAAAAACGGGTCGTAGAAGATTGCGGTAGAGAAAGGGTGTCATAAAAGAATGGACAAATCAAAAAGCGATGAAAAACTGGGCAAGCTTCGAGAAAGCAGAGACTCGTTGCATCCTCAATTACAGGGAGAAAAGCCGCTGCGCAAGCACTTGCGTGGGGCAAGCTGAGTTCGCAGAAATTTCTGAGAATAGCTTTCGCCTAAGTCGCTCATTCTGAGCAGCTCAGAAGTTTAACCAACATTTGCGGCAAGCGCTAATTTGTGCAACCCTCCATGAAGCAAAAGCGGGAGCAAAAATTATGGGGATACGTAGATTGGCACTACTCGAAGATGATCCTGAGGTAGCTCACACCATGTCTGCGCTTCTTGACCAGGAGAGTTATCAAATTAAGCATTACGATGCTGCTGACAAATTTATCCCCGATCTAAGCAGGCTCAGCTTTGACCTCATCATTGTGGATCGTCATTTAGGCGCTGACGACGGTCTTGACGTGGTTCGGCTTCTGCGAGAGAACCCGAGCACCACGTCTGTGCTCGTCCTTGTTATTTCAGGAATGAAAAATGAGCACGACAGGATTGCCGGACTCGAAGCTGGGGCCGATGATTATTTGCCCAAACCATTTCACACCCGAGAACTAGAGCTTCGAATTAAAGCGCTGTTTGCTCGTGCCTCGGACCGGCGCAGCAACTCCTTTGTCCGTCGAGGCGACCTCAGTCTTGATCTGCAACAGGACAAGTTCATATGCGCCGATCTTGATTTTGAGTTGACCGGGATTGAAACAAAAATTGTCAAGGTCCTGCTCGCCGAAAGCCCCCGAGTCGTTTCGCGCGAGGAACTTTTGACCCGCGTTTGGGAGGCTGAAGGCGAACATCTTTCTCCTCGAACTGTGGACGCTCATATCCGGAGGCTTCGCGATAAGTTAGGCCCGGCCGCAGAACGCTTGCAAACCGTCCGGGGTTTTGGCTATCGACTCTGACTCACGGTATTGACGATCTAAGCTGTTCATGAAGTCATAGCGGGAACTGGTAAAATAGCTATTTGCTACTGCCGTGCGGCTGAGACCGCTGGCGCACGGCTTACTCACGCCGGTCACCTCGGCGGCGACGTTCTCCCTCTTCACCCTCCACACGTTCCGGACGAGCCTTCCGCTCCCTCTGCTGCCCAGGCGGTTGCGCCTGACGCTCGCGCTGCTGTTGGCGCTGTTGCTGGACCTGCCGTTCTCTCTGCTGCCGTTCCCGCTGCTGCTGAGCTTCTTGAGCCTGCCGTTGGCGTCGATCCCGTCCCTGTCGTTCGGCCTGCTGCCGTTGCTGCTGCTGCGCCTCTTGTGCTTGCCGTTGACGTTCGCGACCCTCACGCTCACCGCGCTCGCGTTGCTGTTGCTGCTGACGCTGTGGCTGGGCTTCCCGCTCGCGCTGTTGGCGTTGAGGTTGCGCCTGACGCTCGCGCTGCTGTTGGCGCTGTTGCTGGACC
>DAIRSW010000092.1:0-11942 GCA_036804205.1 Verrucomicrobiia bacterium
AGCATGGGCTGCTTGTGGACTCGCTTTGCTGATGGCGACTTGGTGGATCTGCGAAACACTGCCCATTCCCGCGACGGCGCTTCTGCCGCTGGCCCTGGGTCCTATGCTCGGTCTTGGCTCGGCGCAGGAGACTTCGACGCCTTTTGCCAACCCGCTGATTTTTTTGTTTTTAGGCGGCTTTTTAATCGCTCTAGGAATGCAGAAAAGCCGCTTGCACGAACGACTCGCCCTGATGTTGCTGAGCAAAGTTGGGACCAAACCACCCGCTCTTTCTCTAGGTTTCATGGTCGCCTGTGGGTTTTTAAGCATGTGGGTGAGCAACACGGCCACGGCGATGATGATGTATCCGATCGCCTTGTCGGTGCTTGAATTGTTGCGACGAAAGGAGACTGCCCATTGGTCAGAACGGGACCAACAAGCCCTGGGCATCTGCCTGCTCCTTGCCGTGGCATACGGAAGTAGCATCGGCGGGTTGGGCACCCTGATCGGCACCCCGCCCAACGCGCTATTGGCGGCCTTTATGAATGAGCAATACGGTCGCACCATTGGATTTGCCGAATGGATGCTGGTCGGTCTACCTCTGGTGGCGCTGGGGTTACCTTTGGCTCATCTGATTCTGACCCGGCTGGTCTGGAAGCTTCCAAGACATCCTTTGCCTGGAGTGCATGAAGAACTGAAAAATCGACTTACCGCCTTGGGCCCATGGTCCAAAGCAGAAATTCGGGTAGCCATGATTTTCGGGTGCACAGCTTTAGCTTGGATGTTTCAGCCGGTCCTTGCTCAGGCAATCCCCGCACTGACCGACTCAGTTATTGCCATCACGGGTGCACTCTTACTGTTCTTGGTGCCTTCAGATATCCGCCGGGGAGAATTTCTCATGGATTGGGAGACCGCGAAAAACCTACCCTGGGGTGTGCTTCTGCTGTTTGGCGGGGGGCTCAGTCTGGCCGGTATCATTCAACGCTCTGGTCTCGCTGAAGTTTTGGGAGCTGCGGCTGCACAACTGGAGGGTCTGCCAGTGTGGTTTTTGATTTTGGTGATCGCCGGCTTGATTCTGGTGTTGACCGAGATGACCAGTAACACGGCCACGGCCGCGACTTTCTTGCCGGTGGTAGCTGCCATAGCCTTGGGTATGGGCCAAGATCCGCTGCTATTTGCCGCACCAGCCGCGTTGGCGGCCAGCTGTGCGTTTATGCTGCCGGTTGGCACCCCACCGAATGCGGTCGTCTTCGCCAGCGGACGAGTGAGTTTGCCCCAGATGGCGGTTTCGGGTGTTTGGGTAAACGTTCTTTTTGTGCTCTTAGTCAGTTTTCTTGGGCCGCTTCTGGTGAGTTGGGTGTTTCTGCATTAAACCGTGTGTCGACTATTTCGGGTGAATCCGTAATTAATTTTGCCTTTGCGATAGATTTTTCGCTGGTTTTGGTCTTTATAGAATAGCTGGACGTTTGCTTGGTGTCCGGCGGGCGTTCCGGCGACGTGGAATTGCCCCAATTTTCTAAAACTTTATCGCTGCTTTCGGTGTGCCATTATGGGACAGCCACTTATTAATTTCCGCATCATTTTCTTAGGGTCGCTTATGCTTTTTGCCATGGGCTTCCTGGTTTTTTCTCTGCACGAACGCCAAGTCGTGGAGCACGAAAAATGGACTGGCCGGCTCCTTCGTGGATCGCAGCTTCTGGTTCGCATCCCGGCCACACGTGGCGAAATCCGGGATCGTAACGGCATCGTTTTGGTGGAAAATCGGCCTAGCTTTAAAGTGGATTTTTATCTTCCTGACATCGTGACGTCCTACAGCAGAGATCATGGGAGAGCCCCCCGACATGAATACCAGGCCGCCGATGTGCACGGGAACATGAAGGAGTTTTCGGAGGAAGACATTGTCTCCATCGTCAATCAAAGCGTCATTCCACGCCTTCAAGACCTTGAAGTAGCCAGAGACTATAACGCCGCCAGCCTACGCAATCACTACCGTCAAAGACGCTATGTGCCATACACCTATGCGCAGGACATTGATTTTGAAACGATGGCGCGACTGGCCGAGCGCTCGTTGTCCGTGCCAGGCGTCGATGCTTTGTCCCCCAAGCCGGTGAGGCATTATGTTTATGGGGCATTGGCATGCCACATTTTGGGCTACGTCGGCCCGCATCCCAATATCGCCTCCGAACCAGATATCCGGGACTACTCAGCTGCCGGCTATCAGCCTGACGACATCGGTGTGGCGCAAGTGGAGCAGATGATGGATTCTTATCTGCGCGGCAAACCGGGTCGAAGGGTGTTGCAACGCAACTTGCGCAATGTGATCGAGGGCGAAGTAGCGCGCGAGGAGCCCGAGCAGGGCCACAATGTTTTTTTGACAATTGACGCGAGAATTCAAAGCATTGCCGAGCAAGCCATGCGCCGGGTCGGACGTGGCGCCGCCGTGGTGATCGATCCAAAAAACGGCGATGTGTTAGCCATGGTCTCGGTGCCGTCGTTTGATCCAAATTCCTTCATTCCTAACATTTCTCCAAACAACTGGAAAGCTTTGACCACGGACCCGACCGGGCCTCTCACCAATCGCGCCTTGCAACCATATGCGCCAGGGTCGACTTACAAAATCCCGATAGCACTTGCAGGAATGCAGAAGGGGTTGGGAGCTCGGACCTCTTTTAGTTGCGGTGGCTCGATGATGTTCGGCAACCGGCCGATGCGGTGCTGGAATACCGGTGGCCACGGTTCATTGAGCTTGGTGCCGGCGATCATGCGGTCTTGTAACGTCTATTTTTACCGCTACGGAATCGCCACGGGCGAGGAGAACATTTTTCAAATGGGCCAACTCCTTGGCCTCGGCCAACTGTCCGGCTTGGGATTGACCGGGGAAAATCCTGGGATTCTTCCCGGCAAAGAATGGTTGGAGGAAAATTACCCCAACGATCGCTGGAGAGATGGTTACACTGCCAACACTTCAATTGGCCAAGGGTTTGTGCTGGCCACCCCCATGCAAATGGCCATGGTCACCGCGACAGTCGCCAACGGTGGGATTAGCTATTACCCACGCCTGGTTGATCGAGTGGTTGCGCAAGATGGCACCGTTATTAAGCAAGACCCACCCATGGTGCGAGGCTTTCTAAGTGACCTCGGGGTCAGTGAGGAGCAAGTTGAGGTGGTTCGTAATGGCATGCTGCAAGTCACCGAAGGTGCCGGCGGCACCGCAGGGCGCGCCAAAATTCGTGGTGTTCAATTAGCCGGGAAGACCGGCACAGCTCAGATTTGGCGAAGAAACCAGGCCGGCGTTCGACTTTCCGATAACCATGTTTGGTTTATCGCTTTCGCACCGTACGACAACCCTCGCTACGCGGTCTGCGTGGTGGTGGGCAACGGTCGAGCTGGTGGCAGTGTCGCTGCGCCTTTAGCCTCAAAAATTATTGAAGAAAGCTTAGCTCTTGAACGCGGTCATCAGATCGAGCTCGCTAAGCTTGAGCCTGCCATGGGCAATTTTGCCGCCTACGACAGCATAACATTCTCCGACCGTCCGATAAGTCACTCAATCGATCTTGGCGAAGATGCCGAGACCGTTGACCACATTGAATCTGCCTTTTCCGAACAACCCACAGCGCCTGCAACCGCAGCGCCGGCCCCACAAATCGCCACGGAGAGCGATGAAGAAGGCCAGGTGGGACGGGAGCCGCGTCAGCGCGGGGTTTTGCGTAATTTCTTTGAATCCTCCCCAGAGGATGCACCGACGCGAACCCGACGCCCTGGCCGTCCCGGAAGGTAAATCCCAAAACCTTTTGGACTCCTTGACGTCCTATGATTGATAAAATAAAACGCTATCTTGGCTTCGCGCCCCGGAACGAAAAAAACGTTCTGGTTATTAACCACGAAAAACTTGAAACTCGAGTTGCCTACATCGAAGACGGCAGTCTTGAGGAATACAACGTCGAACGAAATACCAGCCGCAATATTGTGGGTGGCATTTACAAGGGCCGGGTCAAAAATATTGAGCCAGGCCTGAAGGCCATGTTTGTTGACATCGGCTTTGAAAAAAATGCCTTTCTCCACTTCTGGGATGCCATACCTGCTGCCTTGGATAGTGGTGTTGAAGCGGTGAACCGCGGGAAAGGCGGAAAGAAAAAACGCCAAATCAGTAGCAAAGATATCCCAAACATCTACCCGGTCGGCTCGGACGTGATGGTGCAGGTCACCAAAGGCCCTATCGGCAACAAAGGGCCACGAGTTACCACCAACCTCTCCTTGGCGGGAAGGTTTTTGGTGTTCATGCCGCGCAATGATCAAAGCGGTATCTCTCGTAAGATTGATGATCCTAAAGAGCGGGAGCGTTTGCGCGACATTTTGCATCGGCTAGAATTGCCGGATGGCTCTGGAGTGATTATGCGGACGGTCGGTATGGATCAACGCTACCGTTATTTTGTGCGGGACCTTTATCTGCTCTTGGAGCAGTGGAAGACCATCGAAACACTTTACAACGAGAATCGCGCCCCTTACCGCCTGTTTGAAGAGCCGGACCTTATTGAGCGAACCGTACGGGATTTCCTCACCGACGAGGTTGACGCAGTCTACTGCGATGATCTTGCCGCGGTGCAGCGCATGAAGGATTTGTCTCAGCAAATCTCGAAGCGCGCTCATCGCCGGGTTTATCACTTTGCAGAAAACACCCCGATTTTTGAGAGGTTTGGCCTGGAAAAAGTTCTGAGGGACGCGTTTCATCGCCAAGTTTGGCTTCCATGCGGCGGTTACATCGTTATTGACGAAACCGAAGCACTGGTCGCTGTGGATGTTAACACCGGCCGCAACAAAGGCGGTAAAGACGTGGATAAAACCTTGTTGCAGACAAACCTCGAAGCTGCCGACGAAATCGCCAGACAGCTTCGCTTGCGTAACATCGGTGGACTTATCGTGGCCGATTTTATCGACATGAAGCCTCGCCGTGATCAGCAAGCGGTTTACAACCGCTTGCGTGAGCGCCTGAAGAAAGACAAAGCCAAAACCCATGTGCTCCCCATTTCAGCACTTGGCATTTTGGAGATGACCCGTCAGCGGGCCGCCGAGAGCCTCAGTGATTCGATGTTTCAAACCTGTCCGCACTGCCAAGGACGGGGCATTATTAAGACTCCGATGAGTATGAGTGTGGAGGTGCAGCGCCACCTGAACCACATCATGCGCAAGCATCAAGACAATGTGCATGAGTTTCGCGTAACCATTCACCCGGATGTTCTGCAGCGCTTACGCACCGAAGATGAAGAACTGCTCGTGGAGCTGGAGAGAAAATACGAGGGTCGTTTGACGTTCCGCTCGGATCCCACGGTCTCCATTGAGAAGTTTACCATTTGCGACGCAGTCAACGGGCAAGAACTGGACGCGGTGTAGGCGGAGGGGAGGGGAAGGATGGAATGGATGTTCTCTCCTCGCCTTCGTCCCCCCTCTTTCAAGCCCCCGGTTAGAAACCGTTAGACCCCCGTTAGACCCGCATTAGACCCCTTTGGCGAGAGGGTCCCAAATGAATTTGTGCAGTTGGAGTTGAAACCTCACCGGAAGACGATCCTCCAAAATCCACTGCACCAAGTCCGAAGGCGCAATCTTGCCAAAAACCGGCGAAACAAGAATCGAACGGACCCGTCCAACCAAACCATGTTCTTGGATCTGTTGGCGGGTCCATTCATAATCTTCTCTCGACCCCACCACGAACTTTAGTTCGTCTCGGTCGGTTAAATACTGGAGATTGGCAAAAAGATTGCGATGCACTTCCCCACTGGATGGCGTCTTCAAATCCATGATGCGATGCACACGCGGATCAACCGCTTGAATATCATGGGCACCGCTGGTTTCTAAAAGCACGGTGTGACCTGCTTCGCACAGACGACGCATGAGAGGTAGCACATTGGGTTGCAGCAGCGGTTCGCCTCCGGTTACTTCGACCAAACCCGGCTGCTTCCCGGCCATCTTCCACACTTGCTCCAAGATGGTGGAGAGGAACATCTTTTCTCCTTGATAGAAGGCGTGGGCTGTATCGCAATAGCTACAGCGCAGATCGCAAAATGTTAGCCGCACAAATGTACACGGCAAGCCTGCCCAGGTGCTTTCTCCTTGAATGGAGTGGTAAATTTCATGGATGGTAAGCTGAGCTTCCTTTGTGCCCAGCTGGACGGCCGTGTCTGACATAGAAGCCAAGACTAATCCACCTTGCCGCCAGGCACCAGCTAAGATGCGCTGGGGAAAAACACTTCTATAATATCTTTAAATTCCTCTCCTGATTGGGAGGCGCGAATCAGCAGCTCTCGACCTTCGCGAGCTAGGTTTCTCTGGATAGCATAGATTCCGGCCATCCAAAAAATTCGTGCCTGATCTTCCTCAGGGCGCTCGGCGACTTGATTGAGGGCCATGGCCAGGATTGTTCGGGAACTAAGGTCTTCCCACCGTGTGAGGCTCCTCCCATACTCCGTGGTTAGCGTCAGCCCTTCTTCCGTTCGACTTTCAAGTCTGCCCGGAGCCACCGACTGTGATTGGAGCTGAAAGGGTCCGCCGTACCCGCCCACCACAGAATCGGTAAGAAGATGGTCACGGAACTTCACAGACCACTCCACACTGAGCAAAAGCTGCTGAACTTCGCGGGGCACCTCATTTTCCCCGAGCATTTCTGTCAAAACACCAGCTGCGGATTGCGCCGAGGTAAGCTGGAGTTTGGGCAGCCCAGTGTCGAGTGCTTCCTGGATAATTGATACTTGCGGATCAAGCTCCACCTGCCGGGTGGCGCGCTCCACTTCGACCGCTTGCACTTCTTCCTCCTGCGCATGAGAGATCAGCCGGTCGGTTGCCGCGATCAACTCATCGTAGACCTGATGAATAATCCCATAATGGGTGCGGATCTGACCCCGCGCCTCATTAATTTTATTTAAAATTTCTTGTCGTCCGGCGCTGGTGTTTTCTTTCGTTACCGCTTCGCGAAGTTCCGAGTAATCCTTCCAATCAGCAACAAAAAGCTCTGCCTGAGGCCGGAAAGCCGCTACCCAGGCTACACTCCCCTGTGGTTCAAGCTGGAGGAATGCTTGAAAAAACTCTCCGGCTTCAGAGACACGGCCTTCCATCCACTCGCTGATTCCAAAGAGGAAAAGGGAATACGCGTAAGGCCCGTTCAGGTCGATGAGTCGCATCACACTTGGGTTCACCCGATTTTGTTGGGTGAGCATACGGGCCGTTTCCACCAGAGCATTGGCCATGGCGAGTTGACCGGGTTCGGTTGAAAACAGCCCATCCTGATATAGTTCCTCCAAGATTTCTTTGGCTTGATCTTTCTCATCCAACATCAAATGGGCGGTTGCCTGAAAAAGTGCTGCAAAACTTGCTTGCGGCTGGGGCAGAGCCGCCAGGGATCCCAAATACTCAAGGGCACCTGCTGCGTCACCCTCGGCGAGACTTGTCAACCCCTCCTGGTACTGATGAGTGGCTTCTTCAATTCGAACGGCCTGTCTCTCGTGGGCAGCCGGTCGGCTCGTTGTTGGAGCAAGTTCCTCCCGGGACTTTTGTTGTTCTTGAAAATAATTAAATCCAAAGAAGCCAGCAATAACAAGTGCCGCCAAAAGGGACAGGATGATCCAAGCCATCCGGCTGTCGGTCTCCTCAGACTCCACCACCACGCGCTGTCGGCTTGGAGCCCGTTGCTCGGCTCGGGCTTGGCAACGATCATGAGCAAACTGAAGATGCTGAAGAAGCTCCTCATAAGAGCCGTAGCGTTCGTCCGGATCTTTATGCATCATTTTGTTAATGACATAGGTTGTCTCGCTTCCAACCTCCGGTGCAAACGCTTGCAGGCTCACGTTCTGACTCTTGAGATGTTTAAGTGCCACTAGACTTGCGTTTTCAGCCTCATAGGGTGGTCGACCCGCAATAGCGTGAAAGAGCGTTCCGCCAAGGCTATAGATGTCACTCCGAAAATCTTCCGGTCGCTGGTCCAGTTTCTCGGGAGCTACATAATAAGGCGTGCCCCATATCTCCCCACGCTGAGCAGCTTCTTCTTCCATCAAAATGGCTAAACCAAAATCCACAATCTTTGCGGTGTGCGCGTCAGCGAAAAGGATATTACCAGGTTTGACATCCCGATGGATTAGGTCCAGCTGATGGGCGGCCTGCAAACCTTGCGCGACCTGCATGGCAATTTCGAGCACCTGAAGCTCAGACACTTTTCCCTGGAGGGTCATCAAATCATCGAGACTGCCCTGGTCAACCAACTCCATAGCCAGATAAAATTGCCCGTGATCTTTACCGAATGAAAAAATCCTGACCACGTGCGGATGATTAATACTCGCCGTGAGCCTGGCTTCCCGCTCTAATTGACCCATCCCTTCGCCCGGTTCACTATATTCTTTGCGCAAAACTTTGAGCGCCACCATGCGGTTGAGATTGCAATCTAGAGCGCGAAACACCTGTCCCATGCCCCCAGCGCCAAGAAGATCTTGCAAAGAAAAGTTACGAAACTGTGTTCGTGCGCGCAGAGCCGTGCCACAGCTTGGGCAATGTATGTTCGAGAAAGGCTCGAGGTCCGAGACATCAAGCAGGCCGCCACAGCCCGGGCAGGGCTGCACAAGTTGGGGGGATTGGTACGCTTCTTCAGACATGTCGCAAAGCAATTTGGATTACTGTGCTTGGTTGTTACTAAAAGGCAAGTGCCTTAGGCCAGACCCGCTCTGATCATCCAGCAGAACTGTGCGAGGTTACAGCGGGAGGTTGCCTTGTGTAAAAAACTTTCTAAACTCCTCGCATCCTTGTTTCTATGGAACCACCCTCAAGCCAGCCCCCGCCCAAGCCCTCGGAAGCGTCGGAAGCCTCAGCTCCATCACGCTCCCGTGCCATCTTTACCTTTTGGGCTCGGCTCTTTAGCACTTTAATTTTGTGGGCGGTGGTTCTCGGAACGATCTTTTCTGGATTAGAAATTGGGTTCTTTTTCGTCATCGGCGGCCTGGGAATGATCGCTCTCTGGGAGTATTTCCGAATGATCGAAAACATGGGGCTTCCCTGTTTTCGCGTCTTTGGGATGGTCTGCGGTGCTTTAAGTTTTTGCGGGAGTTTTTTCATCTTCCGCACTTACGGGCCAGGTCAAGCTTATGACTTTGAGCTTTTTGTATTGTTGTTTTTTCAACTGGCCGTGTTCGGTCGGCAGATGTTTGAGAAAGCACGTGTAATCGCTTCGCTCCAAACAATTGTGACCACCGTGTTTGGTTTGTTCTACGTGGTTTGGCTTTTTAACTTCGTCACGAAAATTGTTTACGTGATTCCAAGCGAAGACCCCGACGTAAGAGTCACCGGCCACTTTTACGTGCTGTATCTCGTAGCGGTCACGAAGTTTAGTGATGTTGGAGCTTATCTCATCGGAAGTTTAATCGGTAAACACCCCATGGTTCCCAATATAAGTCCCAAAAAAACTTGGGAAGGTTTTTTCGGCGCCCTAGGTCTGTCCACGCTGGCAAGCGTGGTCCTCTACGCTTTGTTGCCAGAACAACTTGGGGTTTTTCGATGGATCGATGTGATTCTACTTGGCCCTTTACTTGGATTCGCTGCGGTGGCTGGTGATCTAGCTGAATCGATCATTAAACGCAGCACTGCAGTCAAAGACTCCAGCCGGCTGCTTCCAGGAATTGGCGGCTCCTTAGACCTTATCGATAGCCTTTTGTTTACTGCACCCCTCCTGTTTCTTTATCTTCGCTTGGTCTTAGGGGTTGGAGTCTAGAGAGTATGAGCCGGCGAAAACGCGTAGTCATTTTGGGTTCGACTGGATCGATCGGAGAAAGCGCTCTGAAAGTTGCTTCAGAGCTTCCCGATGAAATGGAGGTGGTCGGAATGGCTGCCCATCGCAACACCGAAAAGCTGTCCGAACAGCTGCGGCATTGGAAGTGTCAACACGCCGCGATGGGAGATGCGACATCCGCTGCGGAGTTAAGCCGGCTGGTCGACCCGCAGACCTGGGTTGGACACGGTGAAGACGGATTGTGCGATCTCATCAAGCGAACCTCTCCCGATTTGGTGCTGGTAGCGATTGTGGGAGTTGCCGGACTACGCCCGGCTCTGCAAGCACTGAACCAAGGCTGCGACTTAGCCGTTGCCAGCAAAGAGATCTTGGTGATGGCCGGAGCCCTAGTAAGAAAACGTGCTCAAGAAAAAGGATGTGCCCTCCTCCCCGTCGATAGCGAACACAACGCGATTTTCCAATGCCTTACCACCCGAGATCTTCATGAGGTGCGCAAGCTCATCCTCACCGCTTCGGGTGGCCCTTTTCGAACCTGGCCTGCGGAAGATCTCTGGCACGTCCAACCGAGTGATGCCCTCAAACATCCTACCTGGGTGATGGGTCGCAAGATCACCGTGGATTCCGCCTCCCTGTTTAACAAAGGACTCGAAATGATCGAAGCAAGGTGGTTATTCGACATTGAAATGGCTCGCATTGATGTGCTGGTGCATCCCCAGAGCCTTGTTCACTCCATGGTCGAGTACATTGATGGCTCGATCCTGGCGCAGTTGAGTCATAGCGACATGTGCTTTCCGATCCAATACGCAGTGACTTGGCCACGTCGCGTGAGGAACTCACTTCCTTCCCTAGACCTCGGTGGGCTGAGACGTCTCGAGTTTGAGCCTCCACGGTGGGACGACTTTCCCGCACTACGCCTTGCCAAAAAGGCTGGTGAACAAGGCCAGGGCTCCCCGGCCGTCCTAAACGCGGCGAACGAGGTTGCCGTGGAAGCATTTTTAGGCGAGCGCTTAGCTTTCCCAAATATCTGGCGCGTGGTCGAGTGCTGTCTTAATGAGTGGCACGGCTGTCAGGAGGACTCGCTCGAAGAAGTCACCGAGGCAGATGCTTGGGCTCGAAACCAGGCGATCGGGCTCATCCAACGGTTTGGCATGGCCAAACAATAAGCTTCGTTGCTCAAGCAACTAGCCGGCGTCTTCACGAATCAAGAGCGTGAGGGGGCCAACTCGAACAACTCCACCTGAGCGCGGTTACTTTTACTTTTGCTCGCCAGGGCGTTGATGGTGTCAATGAATTCGCCCACATCTTGAAATTGTCGGTAGACCGATGCGTAACGAACATAAGCCACCTCGTCCAGGGCGTGCAAATGCTCCATCACCGCAAGACCGATACTGCGAGAAGAAACCTGGCGCCCGAACTTGCCTTCCAGATCACTGATGATTTCGTCCACCATTTGCTCAACCATCTCCCGGTTGATGGGTCGTTTCTCACAGGACTTGAGAAGACCAGCTATCAATTTACTGCGATCGAAGGCTTCGAGCCTTCCGTCGCGCTTGAGCACACGCAAATCAGCGCGCTCGATTTCTTCATAAGTCGTGAAGCGATGATCACAGCCCACACAAATGCGCCGACGCCGAGTGCTCGAGCCATCTTTGGCTTGTCGAGAATCAACGACTTTATCTTCAATACAACCACATTTGGGACAACGCATAGACTTTTCAAATTTATAACACAATATGTAGTGGTGGTCAACGGAGTCCGCCCCGAGTGCAGAATTCTGCTTCGTTTCCCAAATACCATTTGTTTTCGGCCACCGGGCTTGCCCCGGTGGAAAGCACCATCGAGGTCCAGGATCCTTTATCCCTCTGACCCATACCACCATCTGGGCTGGGCCACCGGGCTTGCCCCGGTGGAGAGCACCATTGAAGTCCAGAATTTTTTTCTTACGCCTTCCCACCATCTGGGCTTGTCCCAGTGGAGATATGATTGATTCGGTTTGCGCTCAATCCTCGCTCCATCCTGGCAAGCAGGATGGGGGCGACTGAACGGGGACGGGGTTCTGGATATCAAGTTTCTCCCCCACCGGGACGAGCCCGGTGGAAGAACTTCGCGGATGCGCGGGTGCTGGATATCAAGTTTGCCCCCACCGGGACGAGCCCGGTGGAAGATTGATCGCGTTTATCCGCAGGCCTCTGGCCAGAATCTAGGG
>DAIRSW010000093.1:0-7936 GCA_036804205.1 Verrucomicrobiia bacterium
TTGGCGCTGCCTTTTAGGCAAATGACCCAGGACGGTACAAATTCTGCTTCGTTAGATTGAACCTTAATAAAATCTATGTGTTCTTTTTTTCGTTCACACTTCGTGGTCACCGTGTTGGTCTTGCTGTTCTCATTAAGCAATCAAAGCACTTTAAGCGGTCAGACTTATCTTTTTGTCACAGAATACAATTCGGGCACTTTGCTCGCTTTCGATCCTGTGACGGGCAACAGCATCCCGAATCTTTTGCCAAGTAGTTCCTTTGCTCCCGTGGGTGGCAGTAATCAAGGCGTGGATGGGATGATTGTGGACAATCAACAACGCTTGTGGATTAATCGCGGGGACGGGACGATCTGGGCGGCCGCTCAAGATTTTTCCTCGATTTCTCAAGTCGCAGACCTGCCTGGTTCACCTTCGTTGTTGGATGCGACTCGCAATGCCAGCCATGCTTTTGTCTCGGAATTTGGACAAACAACACTCTATCAAGTCGACCTTACAACTCCCTCCACTGTTGTGGCGATATCAGGCCCAATCGGCGCAAGTTCGTTCGACGGAGTTCGCATTGGTCCGGACGGGCGGCTTTATGCGGTGAATAACAACGGTGCTATTTATGCTTATGATCTGAATAGTTCGACGTGGTCCACATTTTTGGATCTTAATGTGAGCGGTCGTGCCGCCTCTCAAATGGAGTTTGGCTCGGACAGCCAGGTTTATGTGAGCGGAGTGCAGGGCGGTAGCCCCGCCATTTTCCGATACACATTAAACATTGCTGGCGATTACTCTTCTGGGCTCAATGCTGGCAGTGAGGTGCTTATTGGAAGCTATGGTTCCTCAGGGAATGCAACAGGGATCCGGATCGGTCCCGACGGCAGGCTGTACGCCAATGCTTTTAACGACGGAGAAGTTTGGCGGTCTAATGTAGGCATTACAGAAATGGAGGGCTCCGCCTTTATTACTGGCCTGCAAGGCCCAGGTTCACTCTCGTTTTATACGATCCCTGAACCTTCCAATCTGGGGTTGATCTTTCTCAGTTCGCTAATCTGCGTCGCCTGGATAAGGCGGCGTAGGCAGAATGCTTGCTGAGTGGCCGACTTTGCAGGGCGGGGAGCCCGCCGAGAATTTATCGCTGGGCTTCCTCGCTGAAGGTCTCGACTTTATGCGTCGATTCCAGAGACTTGGTTTCGGGATCGCGACCGCGAGAGAGCAGGCGGCTGAAAATTTGCCGTGGCAGACTCTTGCCTTGATCCTCTTCCTCCAGCTGCTGCTGAGCCTCGGATTTGGCTATCTCCCATGCAGGTGCGAACCCTGGTGCGGAAAGGATCATCTTCTTTTCGGCGCGCGCCAAGATTTCAAACTCGCGGGCTAAACGTCGCTCCGGGGTGCGCGAGCAGTCGGCAATTTTAATTCTTAAATTCTCATTTTCTTTACGCAGCTTTTCTAAATCGGACTTCAATTGGCCCCAATTTTCCGCTTCGATCTGCATTTTTTCTCCGACCATTCGCGACTGGCGGTTCAGCAACATTTTCAGTTTAAAATTCTGCCAGAATAGTAGGGTCACAAAGAAAAGGCCAAGTGCTAATCCCCAGGTAAACGGGCTGGTAAAGATAATTTCCCAAAATTGCATAGAGCTACACTAATACACAAAAAGGAGGAGAGAAAGATTGATTTGCTCCTTCTCCGACGAGGGCCGAGGATTTGAAGCTTGCTTTGCTGCGCCTCATTATTATGATCCGAAATAATGTCTCGATTGATTGTTCTCATTGCATTGTTTGCCACTGCCACCCTAACCAGGGTGTGTGGTGCTGAAAAAGAGGTGGTTCTTTTTTCTTACTTTACCTTAAGCGAGGGAGGCATAGAACGCATGGTGATCGACACCACCACCGGAGAACTCCTGGAGCGGGGCTCCATTTATAACGATCCAGCAGCGATTCTCATCCAGCAACTTCAACTTACCGAGCAGCAGGATTATGTGGTTGGCATTCATCCCCGCGACGAGGATCCCTGTGTGGTCATTGTGGATCTGCGGACCCCAGACTATCCGGCCCGCCGCATCGCGTTCCCAGCCCGACCGGATGGTCATGCCGTGCTCGACCACCACACTTATGTGGCTGACAACAGCGGAGTTATCAGCAAGATAGAACTCACAACCGCCACCATCGTGGATCGACTCGATCTCCGCAACTCGACCGAGCCGAAGGGACATCAACCGGATCAGATCACCGTTTTGCCGGACAAAAAACATCTCGCGGTGGTCATCGGGGACGACGGCCCAAGTCATCAACGCCGCGGCAGCAGGGTGGCCATTCTATCTCAGGATTTGGAGATCGTGCACGATGTTTTGCTCCCACTCGATCATCCGGAGCTTCATTTTACCAATGAAGGCGGACGGCAACGTGGCCCGGTGCCCCGTCGGCTTTTGGCTAACGAACCCATCAATCGTGCGGCCTTGGTGCTCGAACTCTACGGCAGCGTCTTATTATGCGACCTGGATGCGTTGGTTCAGCATGGGCGTCTTGAGAACGTCGTCTCTTTGTCCACGCACAAGGACGGGCAGTTTGGACAGACCTTTCCCGGTTGGGCAAGGTGGTTGTCTTTCGAGGACAAGACTTATCTTCTGGTGTCCAACAGCTCCGAAGAGGGCGGGGTCTGTCTGATCGATCCTATTGCTGGAACCATTGTGGACCATGCGGAAACAGGGAAGGGTCAACTTTTTCCTCCTCACATTTTAAGCGATGGCACGAGCCTTTTGGCTACTCGAGACGGAGTAACCCGTCGCCGAGGCGAGACCCAGGTCGAGGCAGAACATGTCGAGCTGAAAGAGCTTGTCCGCTTGTCGTTTCAGGTCGAAAATCGGCAGCTTAATGCCGAGATTATTCCTTTTTCCAAGCATCCTTACGAGCTGTATCCTTTAGGAGGGAAAGATCGCTTTCTTACTCTTTTGATGGAAGAACAGGGAGCTCAAAAAGTTCTGACCCACGGAATTTGGGATCAAACCGAGCGACGCATGCTTTGGGAAATTCCTTCTCCGGGGGTGTATCGCAACGCAGTGACGCTGAGAGGTCCCGGCGCCGGGCCTTACCAGAGCCCCGGACCGTGAGATCGATGCCATTTTATTTTGTGTAATTTGTAACTGGCCCAAGAAAGTGCGCGTTGTTGAAAGGGACGATGAAAACTCCATCAATACGACTATTGGCAGCCCTGCTTTGTGCAGGGCTGATCACCCTCCCGGCGACACGTGTTACCGCGGAAGAAACTACTGACAAAGGACCTGGCAAAGGTGAGCGCCTGGAGCGCGGAGAGCGTCCTCCTCGCGGCGACCGGGGCCGGCCGGGTCGCGAAGTCTGGGAACAACTCGATCTCAGCAACACGCAAAAAGCACAGCTTAAAGCGCTTCGCGAGAAAAACGCTCCCGCCGTGAAAGCATTGCGAGAAAACTTCCAGCAGGCCCGAAGGGCTCTTACGGAAGCGGAAAACGATGCTGCGAAAGACGCTGCAAGAGAAACGCTGAGGAAAGCCCAACTCGCTATGGCCGAACATCGGGCTGAAGCCGAGAAAGAAATGGAAGCAATTCTCAACGCAGACCAGCTGGCTAAGCTCAAAGAGCTTCGTGCCGAGCTGGAAACCCGGATGCGTGAGCGTCGCGAGCGCCGGCAGGAGAACCATCCCAAAGCTCCGAGCGAAACTCAACTAAGCCCAGCACCCACCCCCGACCAACCTTAACCGCCCCCCTCCATGATTGAGAGCGGTGAGCCGCCAGATGAAGTTCTTGCGGCCGCCGCTCTTCAAGGAGATGAAGAAGCTTTTATTCAACTGGCCCTTCGCTACCGACCCATGATCTCTAGTCTAGCCGCCCGATTTTTTCCATTGCCTTCAGAGCGCGACGATGCCACCCAGGAGATTCTTATTCACGCCTGGAATAAACTCCCTCGTTATCGCGAGCGCGGCACCTTTGGAGCATGGCTGAAGCAAGTTTCGGCAAGACGTTGTCTAGATCTGATTCGCACCCGGTCGCGACGCCCAATTTTTACCGAAATGCCTGAGGACTGGGATGTTGACCAGACCGCGGGGTCTTCCGCTGATGTTGCGGAAGACCCGCGGGTTGAACTTCTGCAACAGGCACTCCAGCGGCTTGAGCCGTCCGATCAGATGGCCATCAGTTTCGCGGAACTGGAGGGTCGTAGTATGCAAGAAACCGCAGAGCTTATGCAGTGGAGCATTTCCAAAACCAAAGTTCGTTTGTACCGAGCGCGCCAAAAACTCAAAGAATGGATTCAAATCTATGAAAAATCTTAGTCCGGTCAGCGATCAACAACTCGATGCACTTTTCGGAGCGCTGCGGCAGCGGCAAGAGCAGCAGACTTGTGAGGCTCAAGAGTCCGACGCTGTCTTTGCAGTGCACCTTCGGCAGCAGCTTCGCAAACAAGGAGAGCTAACAGACCTTATTCCCTTCATGCAACGCACCATGAGCTGTTTTGCGGCGATGACCTTGTGCGTGGGTTTGTGGTCATGGTGGGATCACTGGCGGGCCCAAGCGCAGCCATACTTTACTCAGATCATCCTTGCGCAGACTGGCTGGGAAGGAGACGAGCTGTGGTAAGCCGGAAACAAACTTTCATCTGGTTTTCAGCTCTCCTCACGACATTCCTTTTGGGCGGAGTCACCGGGGGGCTTGTCTCCCATCGCTGGCAGCAAGCACCTCCGGCACCGGAGGAGATCAAAAGCGATAGGCCCCGTCCGGAGCGATCCTGGGGTCTGCAGGCCCTTCAAAAACGCCTCAAGCTTGATGAAGTTCAGTCCGCGCAAGTCGCGGAAATTTTGCAACGCAGCAGAGCCGAGGCGTCGGCTTTACGGAAACAGTTTCAGCCTGGTCTGAGTGAGATCCTGACGAGAAGCCGCCAAGAAATTCGAGAAGTTCTGCGCGAGGAGCAGGTGGAACGCTTCGACCAAATGCTCAGCCGGGAAGAACAATTTCAGCGCGATCACCGTCCACAGCGTGAGCGAGGAGAACGTGAACGGCGGGATGTCCGTCCGTATCCACGCTAGGATGGGCTTGGTGCGGCGCCGAGTTTTCGGATGGGAACTCGACCCGAGCATTTCGCTCCTAACTGGGGCTATCCTCAGTGGCCTTTCTAATAGTGGGCCCTACAGTCGTTAGGCCTTGTTTTTGTATGTATCGAACCCTGCCTGTCTGGTCTTCTTGCTTTTTGCTCAATGGTAGGTGATGCATGCATAAATGTTTTTCAATATGCATACGAATATTGGCATTATCGGCTGCGGCAACATTAGCGGCGCTTACTTCCACGGGGCGAAACACGCCACAAACCTCACTCTTAAGGCCTGCGCGGATCTTTATCCCGCTGTTGCCCAGGCGCGCGCCGAGGAACACGGTGTTCAGGCCATGACGGTGGACGAGTTGCTTGCTGATCCCGAAATCTCGCTCGTCGTGAATCTTACCATTCCTGCGGCCCATGTTGATGTGGGACTAAGAATCCTTGAGGCCGGCAAGCATGTGTATGCTGAGAAACCGCTCGCCACCGATCTCCAGAGCGGGCGTGTGCTTATCGACACAGCGCAAGAAAGGGGTCTGCGGGTTGGCTCGGCGCCTGACACTTTTCTTTTCAAAGGCGCACAAACCTCCCGCAAGCTTATTGATGATGGTTGGATCGGCGAACCTCTCAGCGGCACTGCTTTTATGAAGTGCCATGGTCATGAAAATTGGCATCCCAACCCTGGCTTTTACTACGAGGTTGGGGGTGGCCCGCTCATGGATATGGGACCGTATTATCTTACAGCTCTGGTAAACTTCCTTGGTCCTATCAAGAGTGTGATGGCGCGTTGCACCCGGGGTTTCCGTGAACGTCTGGCCACCAGCGAGCTTGCCAATGGGCGGATGCTGCCAGTCTCGGTAGATACCCATTGCGCAGGCATCCTGGAATTTCACAGTGGTCCCGTGATCACGATGATTATGAGTTTCGACACATGGAAGGCTTCTCTCCCCGCGTTGATCCTGCACGGCACGCAAGGTAGTCTGAACATTGGCGACCCGAATAGTTTCAGCGCGAATCCCCTGCTGTTTCGAGCTGAAGACAACGAAGAACGCGCAATCGCATTCACCCACGCCAATAACCAGCGAATGATCGGGGTGGTGGATATGGTGGACGCCATCGCCGGCAACCGTCCCCACCGGGCTAGCGGTGAACTTGCGCTCCACGTGCTAGAAGCCATGGTGGCTTTTGATACGTCTTCCAAGGGCGGAGCTGCGGTTGAGCTCAAGACTCGCCCTGATCGGCCGGACGCTCTTCCGTTGGGCTTGCCAGCTTGGCGGGTTTGACGAGCGAAGCTTCAGAGTTTTTGAAATTTCCTCGGAGTCCAAATACAGGCTGTCAGCCAGGTATATCGGTCTTGTCGCGGACGCCTGCGTCAGTCAGGGCATCGAGTTTTCAGCTCACCAAGTGCGTAGGGGAAAACCCCGAGTGAGCTTAGAAAGACATGGAATTAGGGATGTGTGGATGTAGCTGTCATCTACGGTGCCAACTCTCGAAGTTCCACATTGGACGCCACCACAGGTCCGTATGGACCCTGACTCGACCAAATGACGTGGCTGTTTTCGGAAATCTCACGCACCCAAGGGTCAGACTCCGTGAGTTCATTTTTTACGCCCCAGGCTATGTGAGTGACTCCAAGAGCCCTTAGCTCTTGCAGGTTTCCCAGGGCCTTTAATGGTCTGCCATTCAAAACTTGCTGAGGAATTTGTGGCCGGACATCGGGATGTCGATCGCGCTCATGCCAAGGCAGGCGAATAAAACTTTCCTGAGCAATCACGGAGCTCTCCGGTAGTTGGTCTCGAACGTACTCGTAAAGCTCGGTTCTCGTATCGTTGTGAAAGCACCTGAGTAAGTGCGTCGTAGGCGATACTAAAGGAACGGTGGCGGCGAGCAGAAAGAACAGGCTCAAGGTCACTCCGGCAACACGTCTCATGCCGCTTGGAAAGCGACTTACGACTTGCTTGACAACGACAATCAAACCAGCGCTCATAACGGGGAGTAGCAGCCAAATCACGGGCAGAAGGTATCGAGGATAATGGTACACGCACCAGCACAATATCCCGAGCATGAGCAATGCGAAGCCCACCAACTCAAAGCAAAGTCGCAGTGACTTAATGCCATGAAGCCTCGCTAGCGGCCAGATAAGTATGGCTAGCAGCCCAAGCCACAATACCCATGGCGTTTCGGTGAGGAGTTGAAATCCAAACTCAAAATGCGGTGTTTCGATGGCCCCATCTCGGGGTTGAGAGCCTAGGGTTTCGAGCTCCCTCTGCACATCGCCACGAATGCCACTAAACTGTGTCCAAGCCCTATAGTTGACCAGAGCAAAAGTCCCAAGCACACCGGCGAGGCAGACTAACACGCGTTGCAGAGAGCAGCCCACCAGCCTCCAGATCAGGAGCGGAGCATAAACAAAACCAATATATTTTGCAGAAACAACCAGTCCAAATGAGATGCCAAACAGCAAAGCCGAGTGCCATTTAAGAGGTTCGCCGCTTCGCTTTCGCTGATCCCAAAAGTGAAGGCCCAAGATAAAAATGCCAAGCGTCCCAAGCAAGAAAGCGTCCTCTTTAAGGTAGTGTCCCGCCTCAAAAACCAAGGGGTAAAGTCCCCCTACTAGCAGAGCAAAGATGGCCGCCCAGGGACCAGCCAAATGCTTTGTGACGACAGCAAGGCAGACCAGGCCTAAAGCGAGCATCCCTGCCGCATAAGCACGGCCCACGCGTGCTCGGTCTTGGTCGGTCTCCACCCCAGTGAGCCAAGACAGGAGTCGCGTCCCGGTGACAAGGAGATGCGGGTGATTAAACAGCTGTTTTTCCGAGGTGGTGGCCATCACCTTTTTGGGCTCGTCCGGATGGTAGAGATAAGGGAAATCAGAACCAGTTGAAAACCAT
>DAIRSW010000093.1:7946-9326 GCA_036804205.1 Verrucomicrobiia bacterium
TGTTTTCGGAAATCTCACGCACCCAAGGGTCAGTTTCCGTGAGTTCAGTTTTTACCCCCTAGGCTATGTGAACCAGTTGAAAACCATAGAGTCAAAACAAGCCAAACAATCGGCCATAAAAGGAAGGACCAGCTGGGTTTGTCTAAACGAAATGGCATCTTCATAAAATACAGAAGGGGTCCTTCTCCTTATTCGACCTTGTCTGCAAGCAGATTTGATGAATGAGCCATATTTCGAACGTTATCCGCCTGTCCGCCCAACAAACGGGCAGCGCGAGCTTTCTGGGCGAGCGCGTTTCAATTGCATGGCTTTGTAGGTTAGATGGCAGTCTGCAACAAGCCTCTGAGCCACAACTTTAGACTGATCGTTTCCTATAACTTTTTGTTGCTGCCTGAATGTCCCACGTTTAGGTAACGCGATGCATTGCGTTGTTACAGGCGGAGCTGGATTTATTGGCTCCCATCTTGTCGAAAAACTCGTCACACTCGGACATCAGGTCACGGTTCTGGACGATTTTAACGATTATTACAACCCTGAAATCAAACATCAAAACCTGGCCGCAGTCAGCCAGGGTGTCGAACTTATCTCGTGTGATATCCGGAACGCGGAGACTGTGGAGAACGCTTTTCGCGGAAAGGAAATCGATGTGGTCTTTCATTTGGCGGCTCGAGCTGGCGTTCGGCCTTCCATAGCCGACCCAAGGCTTTATCTCGATACCAATGTGCAAGGAACATTTAACGTTCTCGAAGCAGCCAGGCAGGCCGGGGTGGAGCGCTTTATTTTTGCGTCGAGCTCCAGCGTTTACGGCCTGCTTAAAGAGGTGCCGTTCCGTGAGGATGCTGTCATCCAACAAACCATTAGTCCTTACGCGGCAACGAAGTTGGCTGCTGAGCAGTTATGCGGCAACTTCTCGCACCTGTATGGGATGCAGATGGTTTGCTTGCGCTTTTTCACGGTCTACGGACCGCGGCAACGACCCGATTTGGCGATTCACAGCTTTACCCGGAGAATTCTAGAGGGAGAACCTATCACGCAATTTGGTGATGGCAGCACCCGCCGAGACTACACGTATATTGACGATATCATTCAGGGCGTGCTCGCCGCCATGGATTACAGCGACAAGCCGTTTGATATTTTTAATTTGGGCGAGAGCGAGACCACTCAGCTTTCTAATCTGATTGGCTTGCTTGAGGAGGCTATCGGTCGTCAAGCCGAGATTATTGAGAAACCCGAACAGCCCGGGGATGTTCCTTTGACCTGCGCGGACATCTCGAAAGCGCGTCGTTTACTGGGTTACAATCCAACCACACCCATTTCTTTGGGCATTCCAAAATATGTGCAATGGCACATGGAGCATTTGGCAGCCACGGTGGCGTGACG
>DAIRSW010000093.1:9426-11016 GCA_036804205.1 Verrucomicrobiia bacterium
CACCATAAACCAGGGCTACGGCAAGCCAAAGAATCCCGACGATAAACGAGAAGACGATTCCGACGAAAGGAATGCCTGAAAGTGTGCCAAGCACACTGAGAACCAAAGCGACCGCAACAAAAAGAATGCCGACGAAAATATTTTGCATGGCATGAAAGCGCACGCGTTCTCGGCCTTTATCGAAGATATAAAAAACAATGCCGCTTAAGGGCGGAAAAAGCATGGCCAGGGCAGCTGCCACGTTTTCTGGAAGTTCGCTGAGAGCGTTGCTTGAGGATGAGTCACTCATAATAACAGGTCTACGAGACAGTGCATAGGGGTGTCAAGATGAATGTGAAACCCAGCGTGAAATTAGCGGCCCGGATTCGGCGTACGGTAGGGGGAGACCTACCGAATCCGGCTGAGTAACACCTCGTGGAGTCGCCTCGCTACATCTCTGGAGCGGCTATTGACTCGCCTAAGCGGGCGGCTATTCTACAGTGTCACTCCAATGCACAGTTTGTCCCGTAGAACGATTATTCAGGCCCTCTGTGATCTCGAAGCCGAGTGTGTGCGCCGCGGGATTGCAGGCGAATTATGTGTCTACGGGGGAGATCAAATGGTCTTGGTGTTCGATGCTCGCGAATCAACTCGAGATGTTGATGCTGTTCTTCGCCCCAGATCAGAAATCTTAGAGGCCGCTCGCGTAGTGGCCGTAAGATCGCACTTGCCCCTTGACTGGCTCAATGATGGAGTCAAAGGATTTTTATTCCACAACGAAGAATTACTAGACCACCCGATTCCTGAGTTGGAAGGGCTTGCAAACTTGCGTATTTTAGCTCCCTCGCCGGAGTATCTCCTGGCGATGAAGTGCCTCGCCGCCCGGTCTGAAGAAACTTCACAGGATCGCGACGATGTGCACTTTTTGATTCAATCACTTAAGCTGACCACTGAAGCGCAGGTATTTGATATTGTCGGGCGCTTTTATCCGCTGGATCGTCTTCACGTCAAGTCGCGATACTTTGTCCAGGAGGTTCTTAATACCATAAACACAGAACGGCGTGGAGGAGCCCACCCATGATTGCCAAGCGAATTTCAAGTTTGAAAGAAGTGGCCGAAATATCCCGAGAGCAGAATACGTTTTCCTACGCCCTAAGGGATTTTCTTGACGCCTTCTACAACGACCCGACGTTTGAAAAGCTGGCGGAAGAGCCGGCGCTACTCAGCACTTCGCTTAACGACAATGGTCTAGCAGACGCCTACCTCGCGGCTGTGGCGGATCATTTACGTCGAGAATATCGCCTGGCTTTACCAGCCTGGGCGAAAAAAACTCATCGCGTGCTTAAGACTCCCTACTTTGCAGCCAGCACTCATGGTCTAAGAATGATCTACCTACAAGAATCGCCGTCAGCCTTTAAGGAGCGAAATATATTCGTTAGCGCAAACACCTTATCCCGAGCCTGAAAAATAACCCCGGAGGGCGCAATCGTGGTCGATGGTAATGGGTTGTTGATTGATGGTATTTGCAATCAATTCACCATTGGGCCAAGACGGTGAGCCCATTGGCCAAAGGTGAATGGTTTTCATCGCGCTGATAAATCAGCAATCAGC
>DAIRSW010000093.1:11026-11789 GCA_036804205.1 Verrucomicrobiia bacterium
GTTTTGCCATTCGACCGCCCCCATCCTGCTTGCCAGGATGGAGCGATGATTGAGTTTCGTTTGATCAGCTATGGGCGGGTGTATCAATCATTTCTCCCCTGGGACAAGCCCAGTGGTGGAATGCGTTTTTGGAGGGCGGATCTGGACGTCAATGGTTATCCCCACCGGGACGAGCCCAGTGGCCGAGGGCGATCAGGGCTGAGGAACGTTGGATTGACGATTGATGATTGGTGAACTTTGATTTTTGATTTTTGATTTGGAGGGTTTGCGTGGGTCGGTTTTGGCCGGCGTGAGCGGATCAATACTTAGGCGAGTGCGTGGGAGAGAAGTTTTTCATCGCGCTGACTAAATCAAAAATCAGCAATCGAAAATCCTCACTCGGCAATCATACCACTAGCGGCGGTGCAGGGTGCTGATCTCGATATTGGCTTGGCGGAGGCGACCGCTAATTTCTTGGATCAAATCTTGTTGAATCCAGATCTTAAGCTGAGGATCCCTGCTGCCAAGCTCCGCAAACCAGTCTTTGGTGAGCATGACGCCCTCCACTTCGGTTAAGGCAACCACGTCCGCTGAACGCGGTGATCCATCAAGGAAAGCGAGTTCTCCGACCGACATGCCGGCCGTCAAAACATCAATGGAACGATAGCTCGAGTCGGCGAATGGTAAGCGCACTTCCACATCGCCTTTGGTGATGACCAGCATTTCGTTGGCTTCGGCACCTGTTTTGATGATGACATCTCCGGGTGCATACCGAGCATGGGTC
>DAIRSW010000094.1:0-11755 GCA_036804205.1 Verrucomicrobiia bacterium
GACCGGAAATCGTGACTCTCCAGGCGGATCAAGCACTTGAAGCTGACCAGGACAACCATCTGAATCCTGACGAATGGAAAAGCATGATCGAGAACGATCCCGAGGTGGTCTTAGTGGACGTCCGCAACAATTACGAGTCCGCGGTTGGCCATTTCTCAGGCGCGGTGACCTGTGACATCCGTTATTTTCGCGAGCTGCCCGTTTACCTCCAAAATCTTGAGCATCTCAAGGAGAGAAAGGTGCTGATGTATTGCACAGGAGGTATTCGTTGTGAAAAAGCTTCCGCTCTCTTTCGCAGTCGAGGCTTTCAAAACGTCTATCAACTCCACGGTGGCATCGTGAAGTATCAGGAATCCTTTGGCAACGAACATTGGAAGGGAGAATGCTTCGTCTTCGATGAAAGAATGTCGACCAAGGTTGAGCAGAACCTAGAAACGGTTGGCCGATGTGCCCATACCGGTGTCGCTACCAGCCGCTTCGTCAATTGCGCGAATGACCTATGCCACCGATTATTTATCCTCAGCGAAGAGGCGGAGCAAAACGAATCCCGTTACCGCTTTTGTCCACGGTGCTTTGAGGAAGAAGTGGACTGAGCATCCGGCAGAGGACGGGGTCATCTCATCAATACCGACCTGTTATCCAAACTTTAACAATCGCTTGCAGGCACGCGAGACGACATGGCTTTTGGCGCACATTCCAGTGTGCAAAGTTGTGTTTAAGCATTTTCGTGAGTAGCCCTCGATAAACCCCGGCCATCAGCTCTGCCGGCCTTAGGGCCCACGCATGCTCCTTGGGATACGCGGCCTTGGCCAAGTCGAAATACTCTTCAGCTCGCTCGGCTTGACGCCTCAACAATCCTTGCACTGCTGGAGAGGGCGTGAACTGATCAAAATCCTCCGGCTTCACGTCGAACGCAACCATCTCCTTCCTTGGCAAATAAATTCGTCCATCACGGTTTCGGTCTTCCCACACATCACGAATAATGTTGGTGATTTGCAAAGCCAATCCAAGATTCACCGCATATTGGTCAGCGGAGGAATCGCGACAACCAAAAATCCGGACGCTGGCTAACCCAACCGCGCTGGCAACGCGAAGACAATATTGCTCAAGCTCCTTCCAAGTTTCATAGCTCTGCGGAGGCACATCCATCAGAACCCCGTCCACGATATCCTCAAGAATGGCCGGAGCAATGCCAGCGTCATCCATCAGGTTTCGCACCTCGCCTGCCAACCAATGCTCGCCAGCCACTTCCTTTTGGAGCGCCATGCGCCAGCGTTCAAGCTCGTCACGTCGGTGCTCACTGGGCAATGAGTCTTCATCAGCAATGTCATCCACCAACCGGCAAAAGGCGTAAAAAACCTGCATTCGCCTGCGTTTCTCCGGGGGCAGAAGGAAAAAAGTCCGTGCCAAATTCGAACCACTGAGCTTAGTCAACTCTGCGCTTCGGCGTTCTGCCTCGGTCTTGTTCGGCACCATAGTTGGTCACATTAGCCAAGGATCTCAGAAAGACCAAGGGATGTCGTTCGGCAAACCAAGTTTTTTTCGAAGCGCTGTGAGACTGCCCAACACCTCCCCAGCGTCCTCCCCAATAATGTTAATATGTCCCATCTTCCGACCCGATCGCGCCTCTTGCTTTCCGTACAGATGCAGCTTCAGCCTGGGATCACTCAAGAGACCTGGCCAATCCATGTCGCGTTCCCACAGCTCACCAAGCAGGTTCTGCATCGCCCCAACCCCACGTATTTTTGGGGACCCCAGAGGCCAATCCAGCGCAGCTCTCAGATATTGCTCAAATTGACTACTGGGCGCTGAATCAATACTGAAATGCCCAGAATTATGCGGACGGGGTGCCATCTCATTCACCAACCACTCTCCTGACTCTGTCAAAAAGAACTCTACGGTGAGCAAGCCAATCACTCCTAAGTCCTCGGCGCATTGCCGAGCAATGAGTTGGGCCGCGCGTTCCTGCTCCTCGTTGAGATCCAAGGCCGGTGCCACGCTCACGTCCAGAATGTTGTTGCGATGCCTATTGCAAATCACCGGAAAACTTTCCACCTCCCCCCCGGCGCGCCTGGCGATGATCACCGAGTATTCAGCCTGAAAACGAATCCACTGCTCCATCACGCATGGTCCTTCCTCAAGAAGCGCCCCCACTTTCGCCAGATCTTCCGCTGAGCGAAGCACCGCCTGGCCTTTGCCATCGTATCCAAACCCGGCCGTTTTCAGGACGACCTCCCCTCCAAGTTCAGCAAATGCTTGGCGCACTTCTTCCACCGACTCAATGTAGCGAAAAGGCGCATGCGGAATACCGCGTTCCTTGAGAAAAGTCTTTTCACGTAATCGGTTCTGGCAAATGTGAAGGACCTCAGGCGATGGATGGATCGGACAAATCGTTTGAACCGCCTGCAAGCTTTCCGCGTCCAGGTTTTCAAACTCGATCAAAAGCATATCAACCGACTCGGCCAGCATTTTTAGAGCAGCCACATCTGAGTAGGAAGCAACCACATGATCGTGCACCACTGCTTGAATGGGAGCCTGAGGGTCCGGATCCAAACTGCGAACCTCAAGACCCAGCGGGTGAGCTGCCAAAGCCAGCATCCGGCCCAATTGCCCTCCTCCAACAATGCCAATACTTCGACTCATAACTTCGGCTCCCAAAGTTTACTATCGCGCAAGATTTGAATCGCAAAATGTGCTGCCTGCTGTGCCCCAACCCGGCCAATGGGAAATGTCGTCACCGGGATCCCGGCAGGCATCTGCGCTATTGAAAGCAAAGAATCCACACCGCCCATACTGCGCGAGGCAACTGGCACTCCCAGAACCGGCAAGCTGGTCAGGGATGCGACCATCCCCGGCAGATGGGCCGCTCCGCCTGCGCCAGCAATCAGACAAGCCAAACCACGCCCCTTCGCTTCCTTGGCATACGAAAACAACAATTCGGGCGTGCGATGCGCGCTGACCACTTTGGCTTCGTAAGGCACCCCCGCTTCACGCAACACCAGCACAGCTTCTTCCATCGTCGCCCAATCCGAGACACTGCCCATGATCACTCCCACCAAAGCCCTCTTTGCCAGTGTCTTGGTAAGCTTGCCATCCAACCCTCGTTGGCTGGATGCGGAGTGCGTGGCGCGAGGAGAACGAGTCATAGTATACTTAATCGAGAGCTTCTTCGGGCTGAGTGAGAATCCCCACCCGAGTGATTCCAAGATTCTTCAGCAATTCCATCAGATCAACAAGCCGTTGTATCTGCAAGGTGCGATGCATGCGAAGCACCACTGCCAAATCCCGATCGTCCAGCATGCGTTCGCGCAAGAGCGCCAGAAGTTCTTGCTGACTAATCGGCTCATCATCAATGCTCAACTGCTCAAACCGATCCATGGCAACAGTCAAGGGCTCATCCACATCATCCGGGTCATCCTGAGCTGTGGCGGTCGTGGGAATAATCACATCGAGAGTTGTTTCCAGCAAAGGGGTGGTGATGATAAAAATAATCAACAGAACAAATGCCAAATCTAGGAGTGGAGTGACATTGATCTCAGCAAGAGTTCCAACGCTGCGGCGTGAGGTGGTTCTTTTCACGGCTCTATCTTCTCGGCTTGCTTGGAGGTCCGGAACGTGTCTCGACCCCACTTCATTCCCCAGGCAACCCAAAAAGGGACATTGACGAAAAAGATTAGCAACAAGTTAATGTGGTCTTGAAAACGCAGACTCATGATAGCCGAGATCATCACGTGCATCATGATCAGGCCTAGACCAATCAACAAGGAAGCGCGTCGTCCGAAGAGGGCGATAAAACAAAATATCTCCAGATAAAACCCGGTCCCGAACATCAGCTGAGCCACGAACGGGTTATCCACCAAAAACTGCGGAAAATCGCCTGTCCAAAAATTGTGGGTTTCTTCCAAACGATTGAAATAATGCATTTCATTCGTTTTTATGATCTGCAAAGAAAGATAGGGCGACCGTTCCACCCACTCACCGCCGGTGCGCAACCATTTGGTCACTCCGCTGATGACATACCCGGCCACAATGATATGTCGGGTCCAATCCATGGCCGCCCAATGCGTGCTGCGCTGGGGGCGCAACCAGCGTCCTTGTTTTGCGTCCCCATACCACATCACCGCATAAGCCACCAGCTGAGTGAGCACCACTAAAGAAATTAGCTGGGTGCTATGCCCGATTGCCCCCTGAGAATTGGCCAGCGTCCCCATGCCAATCAGCATAAAACTGCACCAAGCCAAAGCCGGCACGATAAAAATCCCGGCCACATACAAAGCGAGCGCTCCCATGTACACATAATAAAGAACCCCCATGATGGCCGGGTCAGAAAAAAAGGTAAGATCAAATAATCTACCCAGACCATGCGGCTTAGGCATTTCTTGAAACTTAGGCCAATTGATACCCAAACTTTGAATCAGGGTCAGGGCCAGGCCAACCCGCATCAACACCAGCTCCCAAGGAGCATGTTCAATTTTCGGCAGCCGCGGAAAGCCATCTTTCCAAAAACGTCGGAGAAACGAGGCCGTATGTGTCATAGACCCTCCTGACTTTCAAGCGCCGGTGCCGGTAGACTGGAAATGAGACGGCGTTCGCGACGAAATTCGCCATCTTCCAAAAGCAGATCGACGCGATGCAACTGCACCTCCTCGCTCATCCAATGCGTTTGATCGGCGACCAGTCGCGGGAAAAGGCTTTCCAAAACAAAATTCCCGGCTTCTCGCTCGTCTTCAGCGGTGGCTTCCCACCAATCACGACCTTCCCGGTCGGTCACCACCCTCAGCCGGGTTCGATAGATCTTACTGGCCTGCGCGGTGCGGACGCCAAAAGCGGTGAGCATAGGAATGGGCTTATCATTTTCATCGGTAAGATAAAAATGATAGGCATTGTCAGAAATCCCGGAATACATCGGGAAATGAGAAAAGGGAAAGTATTCGCCGATCAGATGCAGTGCGAAGACCAACAAAAGGCAGCGCTTGAGAGGAAAGGTTCTTAGCAGCAGCCTGGTTTTCGGCCAGCCATGCTCAGTCGACCAGCGCAAGATACGTCGCAAGCGAGAAGCTGACTGAGGATTCGGGGCACTCATGGAAACACCACCCTGTCACATGACCCACCGCCTTCAAATAAAAATCAAGAAGCTGCTAAACGAAACTTTTAAACTGCTGCAAACAAGCTCTTGGCCCTAGCGTGGACATTGCGCCAAAGACGCACTGTTCCATAGCCCAGCCCATCGGGCTGGGTGATATGGAGAATGAGCAACCGGCCTGAAGGGACGGCCCGCCTTACTCTCCGAATCCTGGAAGCAAGGCGATCCAGTTTTCCACTAGGGTCTCAGCGAGTTCAGTTAGATCGTCACTTTCATTCAGCTGCGACGCGGCCCGAAGGAAGTTTGTGCCGACTTCGGCATCCGCGGCGAGCGATGACCACAAGGTCATTGGCGTCTCATTGGATTTGCCTTGGTTTGAGCGTAAAGATTCAAAAGCCCCATCACTCCGGCTGGCAACCACCACCCATTGGGTCGCCAAATCGTTCTCAGGCTCTGCGGGGATTCCTTCATCCGTTAAATGCGAAATGACCACCGTGTTGGCATGCTTAAACCCAAAGTGAATGGTGAAGCCCCAAGCAGATTCGCCACCGGCGGAATAGGTGAGAGTGGCCTGGCGGACCTGGTCTTGCTCAGTGTAGCGCACTAATGAAGCAGCCCGTTCGTCGCCAAACTCAATGGGGATTTCAGTCGCGGTCGCTTCGGAAGCAGGCGGACGCACGAATCGCAATACAAAATCTTCATTGGAACTAAGCGCATGACCATGACCAGATGCGGATAAGGCTTTACTGGCCTCACCAGGCTCGGCTTTGGGAGCAAGCATCGAGACACGAAAGCTTTTTAATACCAGGGTGAGTTCGCCCTCTGGCTCTGCGCCAGTGCCCAAAAATACCCGACCATTTTGATCAACCACCTCGTGCTCGACATCGATGCGCAGCATATAATCATACGGAGCATATTCGTCGTCCCCTTTAAGCCGTGCCGGAAATTCAAAAACAGGCGCCGTCATTCCGTCAAGATTGCCGTAGGCCGAACCAAAACGAGAGGCTTGGTCCACGTGTTCTTGCACATCGAAGTTATCAGCAACAAAATCTCGAAACGTAGGGATGGCATCTAGATAAGGTTGAACCTCCGCAAAGGTCGGACGGTGTGGCATGTTTTGAGCGTGGAGAGATGCTGGGAGCACCGTGATACAGAGAATAAGAAGCTTGCGCATGTTGTTTTAGATTAGAAATGAAGGGATTTCCGGCCAGTTGTGGTAAAAAAGTGTTTATTCGATGCCGACCTCGCTGCCCCGCAGCTCAACGCTGACCAAACGCTCGCGGATGGACAAATCGCCAACCACCGCTTCGCCCTCAGCCGGAGTGGCTTCGTCCGCCCAGCGGGTGCCAATTTCGTCTTCAATATACCAAACGGTGTGAAGAACGATTTCAATCGGCTCGACCTCTGCCGGAGCAGATTTGAGCGAGCCTTGAAAGGTGTAGGGACCAACCCGCGCGCCGGACAGGGCACCAAAGTGACGTCCCAACCGGGTCCCAATACCGTGCGCCTCAAGATTGAGGTCCAGCAAGAGGGATGCAAACTGCGGGTTCGATTGAAGAACTGTTTCCAAGTCTTCCAAGGTCACCGACCCGGCTTGTGTGGTATTCGGAACGGCGAGCAGGCCTAGAGCCAGCAATAGACCGAGGATATGTGGGGTTATCGACTTAATCATAATTTTGAACAGGTGAACATTTGCTACTCCGCCGCAATGGGTTCCCCACCTAACAAAAGGCGAGCCATGTCTGCGGCGCTCAGCATCCACTCGCCGCCGCGTTCCGGATCAAGCATCGCTTGCTCAAGATCTTCCATATCTCCGGCGTTCATGTGACTGATCTCGAAAGCCAAGGCGTCATTGACCACCACAATAAGGTTCGGTTGGTCGCCGGTCCAGGCTGCGCCTTCGCCAATATCCGGAAAGGATCGTTCTGTACCTGCGGCTTCCTCAAGGCGTTTGCGGTAAAGAGCCACGTGCGGGGTGTTGCGGATGGCAAAATAGTTCCAAACCACCGGAACCCCTTCCGGCGACTCTATCACCAAACTACCAAAATCCCCTGCTCCATTGGATTGATAAATAGTAAAGTCCGGATAGTTGGCTTGAACGAGTTCGGTTAGTTTTTCGAAACTCGGTTCTGCTCCATGACATGGTGCGAGAACAAAAGACACGAGCATGGCCGCTAGAAGAGAGGGTTTCATCGTTTCTTGGTTATTAGGAATCGTGCGGTGGCTATTCGTAACTAAAGCTTGTAGCTGCTTCCAGCCGCCACGTTACCCGCGAGTTTGCACTCTCGCTGGAGCTCCACTGGAGCGTTTTAAAATCGCCCGAGCGTTTCATAGGGTCCTTAGAATAAAGCCAAACTGCTTCAACACGTCCCCGCTCCGTTTCGCGTTTTCTGCGATCCACCTCGAACAGGAACCCGGAGAGCTGCACCCGCAGCTTGTTGCCATCTTGGTTGAGCTCTTCCAAAGGTACATCAAAGTAGACATCCAAGGGCTGAGAAAAAAGATTCTGGGAATTCATAAAACGAATCCTGTCTTCCCGGCGCTCCCACTCAGCAAAGTTTCGCATTGCGGGGGTGGGGTTTGGAGCAAAGATTCTCCCATCTTTTTCTGCCCAAGCCTCAGGACGATCCATTAGACTTTTCACTAGCACGCGATGCGAGTTATGCGCGTCGCGCTTCCAAATCATCTCCGGCACCCCATTTTGCTCACTGAGGCGACGCGTGTTGCCCTGTCGGTCAACCATGGAGGCATTGACATAAAAGCTTCCGGAAATTAGCTCCTCACCGGCTGCTCGATTTCGGGCCGTCCAGCCGTGAATCCCATACAGCCGAAGCCGGAGAGTGGCGGTTAGAGGGGCGTGTCGGCGCGTATTCTCCTCTCTTGTCGAATCATTTTGCGGGTTATTCTGTGGCGACGGTTGGGGTTCTGGTTCGACCTGGGGTGGGAGTGAACCGATCCAGCGAATAATGTTTTCAGGAAACCGATTTTCATAGGGTTTGGCCCAGAAAAACTTCTTTCCCACAGCAAAAATGAGTTGGCCAGTATCTGTCGAGGTCCGTTGTCCGTTCCAAGTGTCCATGGTTCTTGAGGGAAACGTATCCTCCCAGTTCCAGCCTCCTTGAAATCGGCGACGATCAGGGGCCATGTTGAACTCGAATAAACCCCAAGCCCCATCTTTACGCTGAAAAGTTCCTCGATAGATTGCTTTGTTATCCTCTGCTAAGCGACCTTCCAGGTAACCTTCTGCATCCTGATAGTCCCCGTAGACGCGCAAGCCAACCTGCACAAGTCGAAGTTGCCCAAAAGTGGTATCCCAGGTGCCGTTCCAAGGACCAGACCCGGTGGTATTCGAGTCGGCCTGAGTGTTGTTTTGTGAATTCTCTTTCGGCTCTGGCTCCGTATCGGCGACCGGCGCCGAGTCGGAAGCGGACACGATCCAACGGCCGATGTCATCTGGGAAACGCTCTTCATAGGGTTTCGCCCAGTAAGATTTTTTTCCTTGAGCATGAATCAGCGGCCCGGGAGCGGACGCAGTTCGTTTTCCGTTCCAGGATCCCATCGTGTTTTTGGGAATGTTGTCTTCCCAGGTCCACCCACCTTCAAAGCTGTCATCAGCCAATTTGAACTCAAACAAACCCCAGCGGCCATCTTTCCTCTGGTAAGTCCCTCGGCAAATAGATGGGTTATCCTTAGCGATTCTCCCTTCCAGATAACCCTCCTCCCGTTGGTAATCTCCATAGACCCGCAGACCATCTTGGACTAGACGAAGTTGACCATAGGTCGTGTCCCACGTGCCGTGCCAAGGGCCTTCGCCGCGCAGTGGACTCATCGAGACAACCAGTGCCCAAACACAAAAAATTAAAGAGCGATTCATAGCAACGTATTTATGTCAGGTTGGAAAAAAACTCTTCCGGAATTGGTTTCCGGGATTTTGCTTGCCAAGCCAAAGCAACGCGGTTTGATGGTGGATGGCAGCGAGCAGGGTGGATCTGCATTTTAGTATGGAAGAATCGTCCTGGGCCCTGGTTCAGGTTCATTTCGTGGCTCCAAACCAGGAAAGCCAAACCTCCTTTCGTGGCGATCGCTTTCAACGCACCGGCATCACCTTTGCTTGGACCAAAGCGACACGGGCGCTGAGCTTGCTGTTCGTCAAGCATGTACTTGGCAAGCCCATCGAAGGCGACAAAACTTCGCCAGCGCAAACCCTCTTTCATTTTCTTGAACACCCCGAGCGTAGTGCCGCTGCCGTGCCTTTTACTCTTCAGGATGGTTATTGCTACCTCAAGGCATTCGTCCAAAATGCCAACACCATTGATTCGGATACAGGTCGACGCCTGCGACGTGTTTGGATTGATCCAGCCCTTCTTCCCCCCTCCAACGTGACGATCACACTTGACGGGCAACTCTGCACCAGCGCAGCAACACTCGACGCCCTTCAGGCGCAGCTTGCTGAGCCTTGGAAAAAACCTTCACAAAAAACTTCGTCACGCCATGAACTCGGACATTTTCCCATGCTGACCAATGCTCTTCATGGTCGGGCCGAACTGCTCCGCCAACTTGAGCAGTTCTCCGCTCCCATCGTCTTCTTGTGCGGTGCTGGCGGTGCTGGCAAAACCGCTCTCCTCTCAAAATTTATTCAGCAGCAAGGTGCATCCGGGGAAGCTGCCAACCAGGAGCGCAGCATTTTTGCTTGGTCTTTCGCCGAACAGCATCGTGCTAGTGAGCAAACCTTGGCTTCCGATAATTGCTTTCGAGCGCTCCTGGAATTTTTAGGAGATCCGCACCAGAGCAACACCTCCTACCAACTCGGCCAACGGGCCGCCTCGGCTCTTCAACGCGGGTCCACCCTGCTGGTCCTAGACGGAATAGACCCTCTTCTCGTAGCGACCGGACCAGAAACCGGCATGGCCCATGACCCAGCTTTACGCGGCTTCTTAGCTGCATTCTGCGCCACCACTTCAGCATCTCGCTGCTTCATTAGCAGTCGTTTGGAACCAAAAACCGCCTTCGAAAGCTGCGTCCTAAGGATCGATCAACTCGACCCCGCCGCGAGTGAAGCCATTCTTCAAGATCATCAAGTCTTTGGCTCGCCCCAAGAATTTGAGCGACTGCTCCACATCGCCAAAGGACATCCTCTGACCCTCCATCTCATGGGCAGTTACCTCTTGCAAGCACACCAGGGCAATGCCCGAGCGCTAGCCGAGGATACCTTTCTTCGCGCTCCTGATGCTCGCCACAGTTCGGCGGCACAGACGATCATGCACTCGCACCAAACGCGATTGGCTGGCAGCCCCCAAGAACTGGCTCTTCACCTGATCAGCCTTTTTGATGACGCCATCCCCCTCGATACCCTGGCTGACCTGATCTTCCAAAGTCCCTTGGCCAGCGCCACCGGAAGCTGCTTTCAGCATTCCTCCCAAGTGAGACAAGTGATCGCCGACCTAGCATCCGCCGACCTTCTGCTGCCAGGCCCTATGGTGGAAAGCCATCCTCTGGTGCGACAACATTTTCGTCAAAGCTTTGCCAAGCAAAACCCCACACTCTACACCCAAGCTCATGCTTGGCTCTATCAGCAGGTGGTGGACGATGCGTCCATCCCATTTATCCCCACAGAAAAAGCGCACTACGAAAAACTTCTGCGCGCCTTTCCGCACGGACGCGAAGCCGGTCGACTCGCCGAGTGTTGGGAAGACATCGCCTGGAAACGTCTTATGCGTCAGGGACGCGAATACCACATGACCGCGCACCTTGGCGAGTTTCATCTATGCCTGCGGACTTGGGCTTCCTTTTGGCAAACGCCCTGGGAAAAACTGCACCCTGATCTTCCCAAGCACGCTCATCCTATTGTTCAAGCCTCGGCTGGCTTTGCGCTCTTTATGATCGAGCGTGTGGAAGAAAGTGAACGTGTTTTGCAGCGAGCCATGCGCAACGCCATGCGTCAAGTGCGACCGCAGCACGGATTGCAACCGGCGGCGGTGCTGGGCTTTGTACGAGCTCGCCAACAGCGATTCCAGGAAGCCACCCGGCTACTCACGCCGATATGCCATCTGGCTCGCTGGGTCGGAGCCGATGCTCCCGACCATGTGGTTCTCTCGCCGCTGTGTCACCTGGCACTCTGCGCGTCTGCAGCAGGACAAGGGCAACGAGCCGAACGTCTTTTTCTGGTCGCCCAAAAGCGTGCTCGGGAATATCACCCCACCGGCCTGCCCCCCTTATTGCTCACGCTTTATTGGAAACATCTCGCTCAGAGTGCTCAGCTCAAAACACTGCAAGCGCAAATCGAGCAACATCTCCCCGCGCTCAACGAGGTGCCGCTGCTCCGACAAACTGGAATGGTTACAAACCTTCAAGCACGCTGCCATTTGTTGGACTTTCTTCAGAATGGATCACGCTCAGCCGTCCGCCAAGCCCAGGAACTCAGTGAGTTGGCGTGTGAAACCAGCCAGAGCCATGGTTGGTCCTTATTCCACTACGAAAACCTCTCGACGCACATCCACCTTCTGAACGCGCTAGGTCGCCCCACTGCGGCATTGAGAGACGAAGCCCAACAGATCGCTCAACGTCTGGGCATCCAGCCCCTACCCATGGCCCTCGCCGAAAAACAAGCTCTAGCCGCGGCTTAACCTCAGCCCTGGGTCTTGTGTCGGTTTTCCTCAGCCGACAGTCTGGTCG